>NZ_PCYU01000014.1:0-173986 GCF_002553775.1 Lactobacillus sp. UMNPBX16 | reverse complement strand
GTTTCATGCACGCAAATTTTGGCTTTAACACAAACTAATTAAAAATAAAATTTACAATTTACATTGACTTATCACCACATGACTTATATTTTGTTTCATTTATTTCTATTTTACTTTAAGTTGTAGGAATAAAAAAGCCATGACGTTCTATTGCGCCATGACTTTGGTACTAATGTTAATTACTATTTGGTGAAAAGAACGCGAGTGCCTTCTGGTACGGAAATTTCTTTTTGAATAGGAGTTAGGCTACCAGTACCAGCGTTTCTTGTGTAAAGAGTAGCATTATCTGTATTTTGATTAGCGACAACGACGTAGCGCTGATCTTTATCCCAATTAAAATCACGAGGGAAGTCACCAAAAGTGGATACACGTTGAACCAGGCTCAAAGTATGATCGTCGTTAACTTTGAAGACAGCAATTGAATTATGTCCCCTGTTGGAAGTGTAAACATATTTGCCATCTTGACTAATATATAAGGCAGCAGCTCCGTTATGGTCAGTAAAATCAGCAGGAATTGTCTTATAAGTAGCAATATTTTCAAAGTCCCAAGTGTCTTCGTTAAATTTAACGACATTGATTTGACTAGAAAGTTCACCGACAACGTAGAAGTAATTGCCATCTTTACTGAAGACGATATGACGTGTACCAAAGCCAGTTTCGCACTTATATTGAGCAATGTGTTTTAATTGATCATTTTCTAATCTATAAAAATCAACGGTATCATTGCCTAGATCACAACTAACCAAGTTACCAGCTGGGGTTTCATCAAAGAAGTGAGGGTGAGGACCGTCAACTTGTTCAGGACGCGGACCCAACGTTTCAGCTTTGTGAGTTATAGTATCAACTAGATCGAGCTTGCCACTGTCGTTGTAGCGGAAAACGGACAAGACAGCAGTATGATAGTTAGCAGTGTAAATCAACTTTTTGGTGCGGTTAATTCCTACATAAGCTGGCGAAGAGCCTGGAGTTAAATAGTGGTCAACTTCGTTTGCGCCTTGATCACTTAATTGAAAGACGCTGATTCCACCTTTATCGCCAGCGTTATTAACAGTAAAAATTAAATTACCATCTTTTCGGAAATAAGTTGGACCACCAACGCTAATAATATTCTCAGCTTTGCCTAAACGGGCATCATTTGCTGCACCGGTAATAGGTAATTCATAAATCCCTTTGGAAGTTTTTTTGGTGTAACCTCCGATTAAAACCTTCATATATGTGGGCCTCCATCTCTAAATAAAAATAAGTCTAAAATAAAGTATAGCATGAAAGCGGATTAGACGCTTAAAAACACGATTTCCTGTTGAGCAAAAAATAATCGCCGATTTTGGGCTGCTTAAGTTTTTAAGCAGCTTTTCTTATGCTAAAATTATTTTTAAGGAGAGATTATATTATGAAATGGATTGCAAATATTAAAAAAATTGGTAAAAAGGCCGTCGATAATAAAGATGGCATGGTAATTTTATTTGGCGAGGGTGCTAATAAGGATTTGGAAGACGTTTCTGTCATTCAAAAATTCAGTACTGAGACGCCAGTTAGTGGTTTTGTTTTTAAAAAAGGCGATACAATCACTGTTGATGGTCAAACCTATGTTGCAAACTATGTTGGTCCGATGGTAGAGAGCAACATGAAGGCATTGGGACACGCAACCTTGTTCTTTAACCGTCCCGTTTCTAAGACGCCACTTGCTAATGCGATCTACTTTGATCCGGATATTGATCAACCATTACCTAATTTTAAGGTTGATGATGATATTGTTTATGAACACATTTAAAAATTAGGATGAATAGATGGAAAATAACCAACATAGGGGTGGAACTGTTTTTAAAAAATGGTTCTTAGATAATCGTTTTAGTATTGTTTTATTAAACGTCCTGCTATTCTTTTTAATTATTTGGGTCTTTAATAAAGTATCTTTTGTATTGAATCCTGCCTGGATCTTCTTTAGTGCAATTTTACCGCCATTATTATTAGCGGTAATTCAGTACTATATCATGAATCCGGTTGTTGATTGGTGTGAAAGAAAATTTAAGATTCCGCGAGTGGTGACAATTATAGTTTTATTCTTACTAGTAGTTGTCGCATTAATTTGGATTATTAATATCTTGGTTCCAATTGCACAGAATCAGATTAATTCATTGATAAAGAACTGGCCTCATATTTGGAATGATGCGGTTAATGCAACACAAAATGCGTTGCAAGATCCGCGTTTACATTCATTTAAAGGCAGTATCAAAGGCATGATTGATAATACGCAGAAGACCTTATTTAAATCTGGACAAAGTACCATCAATGCAACTATCGGCAATATTTCATCTGCCGTCAGCATTATTACAATGGTGGCTATGACTTTGTTAACTGCACCGTTTATTTTATTCTTCATGTTAAAAGATGGTCATCAACTGCGGCCATATATTACCAAGTTTGCACCTGAAAAGTGGCAACCTAGTTTTAGCAAATTATTATATGATATTAACTATGCTGTTGCTTCATATGTCCGTGGTCAAATTACTGTTGCCTTTTGGGTAGGTGTGATGTTCTCATTGGGTTACATTCTAATTGGTTTACCATATGGCGTGGCTTTGGCAATTTTAGCTGGGTTTATGAACTTAATCCCATACTTTGGTACACCATTAGCAATGATTCCTGTAATTGTAATTTCAATTATGACTTCAGGTTCAATGTTAATTAAGGTCTTAATTGTTTTTGCTATTGAACAAACAATTGAATCAAGAATTCTTAGCCCATGGGTAATGGGGAATAAAATGGAAATGCACCCAATTACAACAATTTTACTCTTGATTGGTGCTAGTGCCGTCTGGGGCTTATGGGGTGTAGTTTTCGGTATTCCAATTTATGCGATCTTGAAGATTATTGTGTCTCGCGTGTACAATTATTATCGAAGAGAGTCTAAACTCTTTGAAGAGAATGCTGTTTCTTCGACCACGGGGGATGCAGATCATGACGAAAGCGAATAAATACTAGATAGTTTTAAAGCGTGGCTTAAAAGCTACGCTTTTTTGATAAGGAGTTTTTTGAATGACTAATCATGTAGTTTTGTATGAACCATTGATGCCAGCTAATACTGGTAATATTGCTCGTACTTGTGCGGGGACTAACACTGTCCTTGATTTGATTGAACCACTTGGTTTTCAAATCGATAATAAAAAAATGAAGCGAGCAGGTCTTGATTATTGGGACAAGGTCGATGTACGCAGACATGATGACTTGAATGCCTTTTTGAAGACCTTAGGGCCTAATGATGAGATGTATTTAATTTCTAAATTCTCATCAAAAAATTATGCACAAGTCGATTATACTGATCCTAACAAGAATTATTACTTTGTTTTTGGTAAAGAAACAACTGGTTTGCCAGAAACTTTTATGCGTGAATACTATGACCGTAATTTACGTATCCCAATGTCTGATAACATTCGGTGCTATAACTTGTCTAATTCTGTAGCAATGGTTTTGCTAGAAGCTTTACGCCAGCAAGGTTTTCCTAATATGGAAACAACCCATCATTATGAAAATGACAAGTTAAAAGATGACTATGATCGTCCTGAAAGATATGAACGTAATCTAGGGGAGAATAAATAATGGATTTTGAAAAACAGACAGATATTATCGTACAGGCATTTCATTATGATTTAGTTGATGAAGATACCAAACCAATTAGTGACGTTAGACCAGGAATTAGAAAATTAGATGTTAGCGGTGACGATGAGCATTCAGAAGAAAATGGTAGTTACTATGATGTTGCTATTCAATATGATGTAATTCCTGCACCAGCTATGTTTGAAGCAAGCGGCTTGATTCATCAAATCGTGCAATTAAAAGATTACCATGGTGATGGCTCTGACATTAGTAATTCAGATTGGCAGTTACTAACTCGACCATTAGTTGAGCAACTTGAGACCTTGATCTATGAAACAACCCAATTAACTTTGGGTCAGCCGGTTAACTTGAACTTCAAGGCTGAATTCGATAATTAATCAGGTGAGTACATGCCTGCAAAAAAGAAACAAAGAAAGGCCAAAAAGAGCTACAATAAGCGAAAAGCAAACAAAAAGCAAAATCTTAATTGGAGTATTTGTGGTTTAGTCTTGATTTTAATAGCGGGGCTAGCTTTTGTCCGTTTCGGTATTTTGGGTAAGCAAATTGCAAATTTGATTCGAATGTTCTTCGGGGATTCCTATTTGTTTGCGGCAGGTTTACTGGGACTTTTTGGCCTAGTAAATTTAATCTATAATCAACCGATTCACTTAACAATTAAGCGTAGCTTGGGGTTAGCAATCGCTTTTTTGGGAATTCTGTTAATTCAATGTAACTTGTATTTTGAACATGAATTAGTTAACAGTAATTTCCTGAATTCTTTTTGGCATGCAATGGCTGCGGAGTTTGGTCGTGCTGGAGTCACTGAGAGCATTGGTGGTGGATTAATTGGTTCATTAGCTTATCAACTTTTTTATCCACTACTAGGGCAAATCGGTGTCCGTGTTTTTGCTATTTTATTGCTGCCAATTGGAATTTTGATGTTTTTTGATGTTAAATTTAGAACAATTATCGAAAAATTCCAGACAGTTAGTCAATTATTCATCAAAAAGAATAAAGAAGCTGGGGTAAAGGTCAAAGATAAATATAATGACGTTTTGGAAAAGCGGCGTCAGAAAAAAGAGGAACAAGACGAAGATTTAGTTGATGACGATAAACCGATTTTTCCTAATGTAGCAGACTTTGACCCTGCCGATCCAACTGATGACGATGTAACGCCGACGGCTGAAGACGTAGAAGTTGAGCCAGAGACCACACCTGATCCAGAACCACAAATTCAAATTGCACCACAACATGATGACGGGGTAAAGGAACTACCTAAGTCACATTCTTTTGCGGAAGATGATCAAAAGTTAAAGCAGGAATTAGCCGATGTCGATCATGGTGAACTAAAAACTGATGCGCCAGTCAATAAAGCTTATAAGATGCCACCTTTAAGCTTACTTGATCCAATTAAATCGACTGATCAGAGTACTGACCGTGATTTAATTAAGAAAAATACCCAAGTTTTGCAATCAACGTTTAAGAGTTTTGGCGTTAAGGTGATTATTAAAAAAGCTATTTTAGGACCAACTATTACGCGTTATGAAGTCCAGCCAGCTGTTGGCGTTAAGGTAAGTCGAATTGTAAACTTAGCGGATGATTTGGCTTTGGCGCTTGCGGCTAAAGATATTCGAATTGAAGCACCAATTCCTGGTAAGCCCTTTATCGGAATTGAGGTACCTAACCGAGCAACGTCTGTTGTTTCATTCAAAGACGTGATGGAACATCAAGATAATAAAGCCAAAAGCGATCCGATGGATGTACCATTGGGTAAAGATGTAACTGGAAGCATTATTTCTGCCAACTTAGCTAAGATGCCACACCTATTGATTGCTGGTTCAACTGGTTCTGGTAAGTCCGTAGCGATTAATACAATTTTAGCCAGTATTTTAATGAAGGCGCGGCCTGAAGAAGTTAAATTAGTTTTAATTGACCCAAAGATGGTCGAACTTTCAGTTTATAATGGTGTGCCGCATTTATTGATCCCTGTGGTGACCGATGCTAAGCTAGCCGCAAATGCACTGCGCAAAGTTGTTAAAGAAATGGAGCGCAGATATAAGCTATTTGCGGCTGGTGGCGTGCGAAACATGAGTGAATATAATCAAAAAGTTGCTGAAAACAATCGTGATAAAACTAAACCAGTGATGAAGCCGTTACCTTATATTCTAGTTGTAGTTGATGAACTTAGTGATTTGATGATGGTTGGTGGTCACGATGTTGAAGGCGCGATTGTTCGTTTAGGACAAATGGCACGTGCTGCCGGAATTCATATGATTTTGGCAACTCAGCGTCCAAGTGTTGATGTTATTACCGGTCTGATTAAAGCAAATGTACCATCGAGAATTTCCTTTGCTGTATCAAGTGGAGTGGATTCAAGGACTATTTTGGATCAAACAGGTGCAGAAAAATTACTTGGTCGTGGTGATATGCTTTATATGCCAATTGGGGCATCTAAACCTGAACGTGTTCAAGGTGCTTATATTGCTAGTGATGAAGTTGAACGCGTAATTGAATGGGTTAAGAAGCAACAAGAGGTTAGTTATGATGAGACAATGATTCCTAAAAAAGGTGAAAATTCATCAAATGCTGATAGTAAAGATGATGAGCCAGCAGATGAATTCTATGAGCAAGCTGTTGATTTAGTACGACGTCAACAGACGGCTAGCGTGTCAATGTTGCAGCGTAGGTTTAGAATTGGTTATAATCGTGCTGCTAGAATTGTTGATGAAATGGAAGCTAAAGGGATTGTTGGTCCATCTGAAGGCTCTAAGCCACGACAAGTTTTAGTGCCACCAATAAAGAATGAAGGTAATTCAAACAATGCTCACAACTAATATTGCAATTAGAAAAAATAAAAAGTTTACAACAGCCGCTATTGGCTGTTTTTTGCGTTTGCCGCTGACTAAACATAATTTAGCTTATGCTAGTTTGCTAGCGCGAATACAGATGAATAGCAGCTTAAGTTATCCGTCACTTGCTTTACAACAAAAAAGATTGGCAGAATTATATGATTTACAGCTGGAGATTATGCCACAAGTTTTTGGTAAAGAAATACTTTTGACTTATTATGCCAATTTTGTTGAGCCGATTGAGATTTTGGATCCACATTATACGTATGAAGAAATTCTTAATGTGATTGCACAAATAGTTAATCAACCTAATTTTGCGGAACCTTTGGTGGAATATGCTAAACGTCAATTAGCAGAAGAATATCAAGAACTGATTGAACAACCATCCAATTATGCGTTGGAGCAGTTTTTTAAATTGTGGTATCAGGATCAACCTGATTATGCGGAGACATTTATTGGCTCACTAGATGAAATCAAAGCTGCGACTAGCACGACTATGATGCATTATTGGCGTAATTTAGCTAATGTACCAATGCAAATTTTAGGAATGACCAGGGATAATAATCTGGTTTCTAAATTAGCTCAGGCTATGTTTCAACAAACTGGTTTAACTAAATCATTTCAAACAGCTAGTCTAACTATTCCAGCTAAAAGAAAGTTGATTGAAAAAGAGGATGATCAAGGAAATGTGCAAGCTCAATTGTTAATGGGCTTTGGTTTAGAACAAAGTATTGATTATCGCGGTCAAGTAATGGGAATATTATTATCGCAATATTTGGCAGGTGATCAATCATCTAAATTATTTACGCAAATTCGGGAGCAATTGGGAGCAGCTTATAATGTTGAAGCAAGCTGCTTTGCCAATAATTCTTTGTTTTTAGTCAGTGCAGGACTTGATCCTAGTAAGATTGCAGCGGCTCGAAAAATTATTTTATCCGAAATGGGTAAACTAGTTCAGGGTGAAGTAGAAGATGATTTATTTAAAAAGGCTAAAAAGGCAATTTTGCGTAATATGAAGATTGGTCTAGACGGTCAAAACTGGCAGATGGGTCAAATGTTGCGTGATGAATTGTTCTCGGGATATTTAGACTTTGATCGTGAAAATGCAATTAGGAGAGCTACACCTAAGCAGTTAGTAGCTTTCGTACAAAATTTATTCTTTAATGAAAGTTATGTTTTAAAATGATGACACCAAAAATTATCAAAAAAGAATATCAGTCAGGCTTTAAAGCCGAAATTATTTTAAAGCCACATTTTTATCAACGATTTTTCGGTATAATTGTTGACTTTGGTAGTAGTGATCCACAAAAGGTTGCCGGTTCGGCTCATTTCTTAGAGCATAAGCTATTTGCCAAAAAAGATGGTGATCTGTCAACGCAATTTGAAGATATTGGTGCTGACGTTAATGCATTCACGTCTTTTAATGAAACAATGTTTTATTGTAGTGGAATTGAGCATACGCCTAAAATGATCGATCTCTTGTTTGAATTGGTAGGGCAGCTGTATTTTACTAAGGAAAATATCGCGCAAGAGGCTCCGATTATTGAACAAGAATTGGCCATGTATCAGGATGACCCAACTTGGAGCGTAAATAATGCGATTATGCATGATATGTTTGGTGATTCTAATCTAGGGATCGAAGTTGTAGGTACGAAAGAATCAATTAATCAAGTTACAGTGAAAAACTTGACCCAAGTTTATGAGGCTAATTATGTGCCAGAAAAGATGCAATTTGTTGCTTGCGGTGATTTTTCTGATAATCAAGTGCAAACGATTTTGCGGCAAGTAGGAAAGCTGCAGCAAAAATATTTGCACGGGAAAGGTAAAAGCACAGCTGAAAAACAAGTTAGTTTTCGCATGTTACATGATCAAGTCTTGCCAGCCAGAGGTAATTCTAATTCCTTTGGTTTAGGAATTCGCTTTAAAAACTTTAAGAAAGTATTATTAAGCTTTGATTTGACTCAAATTCTGTTAGAAATAATGTTAGAATCAAAACTAAGTGCAATGGGACCATGGTTTGAAGAAATGAGAAAAAAGCAGTTGTTAATGGATTCGCTGCAGATTTCTGTTAATTACACCAGGCAGGGCGATTTTGCTACTATTTTTGGTGTAAGTCCTCAAGCTCAAGAAGTAATTGCAGAAATAAAGAGGGTATTGACGGAACCAATTAAGAAAAATTCAGCGGAATACCGTTTTATTAGACAAAACTTCATTTTGCAAAAGAAAGAATGGTTAGCACGCACTGCTAGGACAAGTAATGATCTGTCTTATTTGGCAATTGAATTAATTGAAGAAAATTTAGATCATGAAAATTTAACACAAAATATAGCTAAATTGCAGGCGATGAATTTTGATCAGTTTTATGACTACTGCCAAAAGATTATGAAAGACAGTGAACTTTGTTCTGCTTACTTAGAAAACAAGTAAGGGGTTGATAAAGTTGAAGCGAGCAATTGTCTTTGGTGCAACTGGCGGTATTGGTCAAGATATTTGTCGAGATTTGGCAGATGCCGGTTGGTCATTATACTTGCATTATCATTCTAATTCTCAAAAAGCTGAAAATTTAGTTCAAGAGCTGTTTGCTAAGCATCCTGACCAGGATTTTATGTCGCTACAGTTGGATTTTGCGACAGGGGATGCACAGTTAACAGATTTTGTTAAAAACTTGTTGCCAGTTAATGCAGTAGTTTTTGCTCAAGGAATTACTAAGTATGGTTTTTTAGGTGATGAAAAATTAGCAAATATCACTGATCTGATTAATATTAATCTTACTGTGCCAATTAAGTTAACTAAATTGTTAGAGCCACAACTGATGAAACGAGATTTTAGTCGTATAGTTTATTTAGGCTCAGTCTATGGTGGTGCAGGTAGTGCATTAGAAAGCGTCTATAGTGCAACTAAAGGTGGTTTAACCAGGTTCGCTCAGGCTTATGCGCGTGAAGTTGCTTCCAATAACTTAACGGTTAATGTAATTGCGCCTGGTGCGGTTAAAACCAAAATGAATGCATTCTTTTCTGAGGATACGATTCAAGAGGTAAAAGATGAAATCCCAGTTGGTCGTTGGGCCGATGGCAGTGATATTTCATACTGGGTTAGAACACTGCTAGATCGACGTAGTAGTTATTTAACAGGACAGACAATTTATGTTACAGGTGGATGGCTTTTATAACTAAGACGTTGTAATAAGAATTTTATGGTATACTCAACATGATAAATTAAAATTTGAAGAGGTAAATATGGCAGATATCGGAGATAAATTAAAGAGCGCCAGAGAGGCTAAGGGACTTTCAATTGCAGATATTGAAAAAGCTACTAAAATTCAGAGCAGATATCTTGAAGCGATTGAGAAGAATGAATTTGATAAACTTCCAGGCGATTTTTATGTTAGAGCATTTATTCGTCAATATGCACAAGTTGTTGGCTTGGATGGTAAGGAGTTATTAAGTGATTACCACGATGATGTACCAGAAGCTAAGCCAGATGAGTACGTAGAAAACTCGATTGATAATAAGAGTGAAGAAGTACGAGAAACCACCGACAATAAGAAAAATTTGTGGAAGAATTACTTGCCACGAATTGCGATCGGACTTGGTGTAATTATCGTAATTCTTGTAGTGTACGTTTTGTATGCTCGTCTTTCTTCAGGTGGTCAAAAGAACCAAGCTGATAATAATGATGTAACTGTTTCATCACAAAAGTCATCATCGTCATCTTCTAAGAAAGCTAAAAAAGTAGTAGTCAATAAAGTTAAGGTTACTAAGGTTAGTGACAATGAGTACCGAGTTACTGGCTTGAATAAAAACCGTCGCCTAGTTGTGCGTGCTGGTGAAAACCAAAATATTTCAGCAGGTGTACAAGTCAATGGTAATGCTAATAGCTGGCAATCAACTTTACTTGCTAATCAAAAGCACACTATGACTTTGCCAAGCAATGCAGAGAGAGTAGTGATTACTTTAGGCAACGATAATGGTACTTCAATCACTATTGCAGGTAAGAAAATCCCATATACAGCAAACAATGCGTACAGGACAATTACTTTGTTGATTGGTAAGGCTAAGGGAACTACTAGTCAAAATAATAGTAGTTCTAATAATACGGGCTCTACTAATAACAATACAACCAATAGTAGTTCTACCCAAAGCCGTACAACTACTCAAAGCAGTGCTACTCATCAAAGCAGTCGTCAACAATCATCTACTACTACTCAAAGTAGCCAACAAACCCAACAAAGTAGTCAAACTCAACAATCATCTACTACTCAATCATCAGCAGACACTAACAATGGCAATGATGGTGGAAATAATAACAACAATTAAAATCTAGGAGTGTTAGAATGAATTTACCTAATAAACTTACTGTTTTTAGAATCTTTTTGATTCCAGTATTTATGTTAATCATCATTTTTGGTGGGAATGCTAGTGTTCAAGCAGCAGGCTCAACTGTTGTTTGGAGTCGTGTTATTGCTGCTATCGTTTTTGCTGTTGCTTCGGCTACTGATTGGTTTGACGGTCACATTGCGCGTTCACGTAATATGGTAACCAATTTTGGTAAGTTTGCTGATCCATTAGCTGATAAGATGTTAACTATGACTGCTTTCATTTTCTTAGTTGAATTGAAACTTGCTCCAGCATGGGTAGTAGCTATCATCGTTTGTCGTGAATTGGCTGTTACTGGTTTGCGTTTGATCTTAGCAGAAAATGAAGGACAAGTTTTAGCAGCAAAGATGCCTGGTAAAATTAAGACTACTTGCCAAATGTTATCAATCATTTTCTTATTGATTGGTGACTTCTTCCACATTGGTACTATCTTACTTTACCTTGCGTTGATCTTTACTATTTACTCAGGTTACGATTACTTCCACCAATCATGGGGCGTATTCAAGGGCTCAATGTAAAATAGTATTAAGTCAAGAATGATTAAAAGAAGCATTTGCTTCTTTTTTATTTTGTAAAAAAATAATGGCGATTTTTTGCGTAATAAATAATAGAGGGTAAAAAATCCTTTGAACGTTCGTTTGCATTTCTCTTGCAAATTGGACGGCGGTCAAAGTATAATTATTAGGTACGAAAAATAGGAGGACATTAATGGCCAAAGACGAAAAACAGGCTGCTTTAGATGCAGCGCTTAAAAAAATCGAAAAGAATTTCGGTAAGGGTGCTGTAATGCGGATGGGCGAAAAAGCTGATACGCAAATTTCAACAGTGCCAACAGGTTCATTAGCTTTAGATGCTGCTATCGGTGTAGGTGGATATCCTCGTGGTCGTATTATTGAAGTTTATGGCCCAGAATCATCTGGTAAGACTACTGTAGCCCTTCATGCTGTAGCTGAGGTACAAAAGCGTGGTGGTACTGCAGCTTATATTGATGCAGAGAATGCGATGGACCCTGCTTATGCTGAAGCTTTAGGTGTAGATATTGATTCATTAATTTTGTCACAACCTAATACTGGTGAAGAAGGTTTGCAAATCGCTGATACTTTGATTTCCAGTGGGGCAATTGACATTGTAGTAGTCGACTCTGTTGCTGCCTTAGTACCACGAGCAGAAATTGAAGGCGAGATGGGGGATGCCCATGTTGGTTTACAAGCGAGATTAATGAGTCAAGCTTTGCGTAAGCTATCAGGTAATATTTCTAAGACTAAGACTATTGCCATCTTTATTAACCAGATTCGTGAAAAAGTTGGGGTAATGTTTGGTAATCCTGAAACTACCCCAGGTGGTCGTGCTCTTAAGTTTTACTCAACTATTAGATTGGAAGTAAGAAGAGCTGAACAGATTAAGCAATCAGGAGATGTTCTTGGTAACAGAGTTAAAATTAAAGTTGTTAAGAACAAGGTTGCTCCACCATTTAAGGTGGCAGAAGTAGACATTATGTACGGTAAGGGAATTTCACAAAGTGGTGAATTACTGGACATGGCTGCTGATAAGGACATTATCGATAAAGCAGGTTCTTGGTACTCTTACAAGAGTGATCGAATTGGTCAGGGACGTGAGAATGCTAAGAAGTATCTAGAAGAGCATCCAGATATTTATCAAGATATCCAAAAGCAAGTGCGTCAAGCTTACGGGATTGATGAAAAGTCAATTGCTGATCGTGAAGATCCAGAAAAGATCAAGGAGAAGCGCGAAGAAGCCAAGACAGAAAAAGAAGCTGCTACAGATAAAAAGTCTGATCAAGCTAAATAATTATGTCAAAAACCCTGGATTTATTTTCCAAGGTTTTTTGATTTAATTGACATGAACAGATAGGTTCTTTATCATAAAAGTTGTGTGAATAATTCTAAAAAAGGCGATAGTAATCATGAATAATATGTTAACAATTATGATTCCCGTCGCAACTGCCATTGTTTCACTCTTGGTGGGTTCAGTGGTTGGTTATGCAATTCGCAAGCATTCTTGGGAACAAAAAGCTCAAAATGCCCAGAATGATGCTGACCACATTTTAGCTGATGCTAAGGCACAGGTTGCTGCAGCACAAGCTGAAGTTAATGCACAAAAGCAAGCAGCAGCGGCTGTTAAGCAAAGTGCAGAAAATACTAAAAAAGAAAAAATTCTTGAAGCTCAAGAACAAATTCGTGATTTTAGGCAAAAGACCGAGGATGAGTTAAATTCCAAGAAAGATAATTTAGCTCGGGAGAAAAATCGTTTACAACAACGTGAAGATACCTTAGATCATAAGAATTCTTTATTAGATGAACGTGAAAGTGGACTCACGCAAAAGGAAGACCAATTAAAGCAGCAGTATGCTAGCTTAAAGGCAAAATTAACTGAGGCTGAAGAATTAGTAGAAACTAGACGGCAAAAGCTTTATGACGTAGCTAAGTTGGATGAGGAAGAAGCCAAGAAGATTGTGCTTAGTCAATTATCTGATGAACTAGTCAAAGAACGAGCCGAGATGATCAGAAATAGTAACGAAGAAGTAAAAGCTAAAGCTGATCATTATGCTAATCAGGTCATTGTGGATGCTATTCAAAGTAGCGCGGCAGATACAGTTGCCGAAACAACTGTATCTGTTGTTGATCTGCCAAATGAAGAGATGAAGGGACGGATTATTGGTCGTGAAGGACGCAATATCCGTTCATTTGAAGCTTTGACTGGAATAGATCTAATTATTGATGATACGCCAAAGGTTGTTACCTTGAGTGGTTTTGATCCAATTAGACGTGAAATTGCCAAAAGAGCGATGGAACGCTTAATCAAGGATGGCCGCATTCACCCAGCTAGAATTGAAGAAATGGTCGATAAGGCCAGAAAAGAAGTTAACGATGACATCTATGAAGCAGGTGAAAGTGCTTTGATGGAGCTGGGAATTCACCGGATGAATCCTGAATTAGTTAAGACGCTAGGTCGTCTTAAATATCGTACTTCTTATGGACAAAATGTTTTGTCACATTCAATTGAAGTTGGTAAGCTAGCAGGCACGATGGCTGCAGAATTAGGCTTGGATGAAAAATTAGCAGTTCGCGCGGGGTTATTACACGATATTGGTAAAGCCATCGATCATGATATTGAAGGTTCCCATGTAGAAATTGGGGTTGAACTAACTCGGAAATATCATGAACCAGATGTTGTAGTAAATGCGATTGCTGCACACCACGGCGATGTGCCTAAGTTGTCGTTTATTGCTGAACTTGTTGTTGCAGCAGATACGATTTCTAGTGCTCGTCCTGGTGCAAGAAGCGAGAGTTTGGAAAATTATATTAGACGTTTGACCGAATTGGAAAAGATTGCTAAGAGCTACCAAGGCGTTAAGCAGGCTTATGCAATTCAAGCGGGACGTGAAGTTCGTGTGATGGTTGAACCTGACGAAATTTCAGATGATCGGACAGTTATTTTGGCACGTGATATTCGTAATCAGGTTGAAAAAGAACTTGATTATCCAGGTAATATTAAGGTTACCGTTATCCGTGAAAAAAGAGTTGTGGCGATCGCTAAATAAATTAAAAAGTTTGGAAGATAATTTTTCCAAACTTTTTTTGCTATTTGTGCAAAATACTGACTACTTGTATAATTAGAACAAGTAAATAAGGAAAGTAGCCAAATATGTTTAAAATTATTGTTGAATTATTCTTATTAGTAATTATTTCAGCGGCAATTACACCGTTTATTCGACGGCTTGCCTTTGTCTTAGGAGCTGTTGATAATCCTAATGCCCGGCGAGTTAATAAGAAACCAATGCCAACGATTGGTGGACTGGGGATTTTTGTTACTTTTAATATCGGTACTTTTGTTCTGTTGCGTGAGCAATTTCCGACTCATGAAATTTTTTCGATTTTACTCGCTTCAAGCGTAATTGTTTTGACGGGATTGATCGACGATATTTTGGAGTTAAAACCTAGACAAAAAATGTTTGGGATTTTTATCGCTTCATTGATTATCTACTTTTTAGCTGGAATCAGAATGAATGTGTTAAAGGTGCCATTCATCGCACATGAAGTAAATCTAGGTTGGTGGAGTTTCCCAATTACTATTTTTTGGATCTTAGCTTTAACTAATGCAGTTAACTTGATTGATGGACTTGATGGTCTAGCTGATGGGGTTTCAATGATCTCTCTGACTACCATGGGGATCGTAGGTTATTTCTTCTTGCACACTCATCAGCTATATGTCCCAATTGCTTGTTTTATGTTAGCTGCCTGTTTATTGGGCTTTTTACCATATAATTTCCATCCAGCAAAAATTTTCTTGGGTGATACGGGTGCACTTTATATTGGTTTTATGATCGCCGTTTTATCTCTGAAGGGGTTAAAGAATGTAACTTTTATTTCATTGTTGGTCCCAATTATCATTTTGGGAGTGCCTATTACTGACACCGTTTATGCAATGATTCGGAGAAAGCTAAACAAAAAGCCGATTTCAGAAGCAGACAAGCATCATTTACATCACCAGCTGATGCGAATGGGGTTAACGCACCGACAGACGGTATTGACTATTTATGCATTATCATTGGTTTTCTCATTTATTTCTTTATTATTCCTGCTTTCGCCAACTTGGGGCACTTGGCTTCTGATCTTAGGCTTGCTGATTGCCTTAGAGTATTTTGTGGAATCAATTGGTTTATTGGGTGAAAAATACCATCCTTTGATGCATGTAATTCAGAAAATTATTAATCAAAAGAGTAAGACTGATCCAACAATTGAAGTTTGGCACTTAGGAGACGAAAAACCAGATCAATTGAAGAGTAAAAAAAATAATAAGTAGCAAAAGAGCATTTGGAAATATCCAAATGCTCTTTTTATTGTTCATGATAATTATTAGCTTCAACAGGAATTTCATTATAGCGTTTTTCACCATTAGTAAAGGTAACCTGTCCGGCCAATAAATTAGTTAGGTCTTCCTTAGGTTTAGCTTGTTGGTCATCGTTAACAAAAATATGAATTTTAACATCCACACCGTATTCGGTATTGGCAATAAAAATTTTTTGCTGTTTTAGGTAATGATCAACTTCATCGAAGCGGTTATAGGGTACGCTAAAAATTAATTCTTGTTGTAAAACGCGTTTAATGACGCCGACTTTTTCAACAACATTGGTGACACTATTGGAATAGGCACGAATTAAACCGCCTGCTCCTAATTTGATTCCACCAAAATAACGGGTTACTACGACTGTAACGTTTTTTAAATTCATTAATTGCAATACTTTTAATTCAGGAACACCAGCCGTACCTGATGGCTCACCATTATCGCTTTCTTTGACCTGGTCGTCATTTAAGCCGATCGTGTAGGCAAAGGTATTGTGCGAAGCATCGCGATATTTTTTAGAGATTTTTTGAATAAAATCGTTTGCCGCATCAGTAGTAGTGGTGCGGGCAATATTGGCAATGAATCTGCTCTTTTTGATAATTAATTCACCGGTGCCGTTTTCTTTAATAGTTAAAAAATTTTCCTTTTCTGACAAAATAATCGCCTCTTTTTGCGTAATAGATAATAGGGAGGTAAAAATATGGAAGATTTGACTCTATTATCAGGTCGTCAATGGATTGTTAGTCAAGAGGATTCTAGCACATTTGAGGGATGCCGCAAAATCCCAGTAATTGAAAAAGGTAAATGCAATCGCTGTGGCAGCCAAGTTAATAGTCGACTGCCTAATGGTAAATATTATTGTCGTGGTTGTATTGGCTTGGGACGTGCAAATGAGGGCGATTGGCTTATTAGAAAAGACAGTAATAATACTTTTTCTCATGTTAAAAACGGGGGATTAAGCTGGCAAGGTAAACTAACCCCATTGCAGCAGAATATTTCGGATAAATTAGTACAAAATTTTGAACAAAGAAAAAATACATTGGTTCATGCTGTAACTGGGGCGGGTAAAACTGAGATGTTGTTTCAGTTGATTGCTCGATGTATGAAAAAAGGAAAGCGCGCTTGTATTGCTACACCAAGAATTGATGTGGTAAATGAGCTGTTTCCAAGATTTTCGGCAGCATTTGCCCAAGTTGAGATCGGTAAGTATCATGGCCGTGAATTTAAGGAAATAGGGCTAGAGCAGTTGACAATTTGTACTACACACCAATTGATGAAGTTTTATCGTGCCTTTGATTTATTGGTAATTGATGAGGTAGACTCTTTTCCTTATGTAGGTAATCCGCAACTACATTTTGCGGCCAAAAATGCGGTTAAAACAACTGGGACTCGAATGTATTTAACCGCAACGCCAACGAACGATTTGCTTTTGGAAGCTAAAACAGGGAAGTTAGAAATTTTGCGCTTAAATCGGCGTTTTCATGGTGGATTATTGCCTGTACCAAGAGAAAGGCTTTTTATCAGGCCGTTTTTGCGGAAGGGACAAATTCATCCTAAATTAATGCAGGAGATTAAAAAAGTCATTCAAAGTGGTCATCCTTTGCTTTTGTTTGTACCACGGATTGAAGAAATTCCGCTTTATCAAGAAGCTTTGCGGAAAAAGTTGCAAAACAAAATTAAATTGGCCGGTGTTCATGCACAAGATCCGCAACGATTAGAAAAAGTACAGGCTTTTCGTGATCATAAATATGACTTATTGTTGACAACCACAATTTTAGAGCGTGGTGTAACTTTTAAAAATGTTTGGGTAATTATTATTGCAGCAGATGATGCAATTTATACTGCTGCTAGTTTGGTGCAAATTGCAGGTCGAGTTGGTCGGGCTCACGATGACCAAACGGGCTTAGTTTTGTATTGTTATCATCGTTATACCAAGAATATTCGACAGAGTATTAAGCAGATCAAGGGGATGAATAGATGAGAACTTGTTTATTATGTGAGCAGGAGTTTACTCCACCAGTACAATTTGCACAGCTTTTTTCTTTTAAACCAGCGCGAAAAAATAAGATTTGTTTACAGTGTTTAAAACAATTTGAAAAGCTAGCAGACAATCGCTGCTCTGGCTGTGATAAAGAACTAAGTCAAGGCTTTATGTGTAGCGATTGTCGAAACTGGCAAGCCATTTATGGCAAAAATATTCTGCATAATCATGCTTTATATCGTTATAATTCTGCTTTTCATGATTTGATGGTTGCTTATAAGCGGCGTGGAGATTATGTTTTGCGGGAAGTATTGCAAGATTTGTGTTATGACTATTTGGGTAAAACTAACTATGACTTTTATGTGCCCGTGCCCACTTCACCTGAACATCAATCAAGACGACAGTTTGATACAATTTCCGCTATTTATGCTGATATTTTGCCACTGACGCCGTTTTTAATTAAAAAGTCGGGTAGTCATGCCCAAGGGGAGAAAAACAAAGAGGAACGGCTTAAAACGCCTCAAAGCTTTTTGATTGATAAAAATATTAAAACCAAGGAAAATATAGTTTCAGGAAAAGTATTAATTTTGGATGATATTTACACGACCGGGCGCACGCTATATCACGCGCGAGACTGTTTACAGCAGGGTTTTCCCGAAATGAAAATTGAAAGCTTTTCAATTTGTCATTAGATTTGTTATGAAACGCTTACATTTTTTGGTATAATAAATTTGTAAAGAAAAACCGCATAGCGGTGAAAGGAGAATCTTATATGTTAAAGTACAATGTTCGTGGAGAAAATATTGAAGTAACTGATGCTTTGAGAAGTTATGTAGAAAAGCGGTTAAACAAGTTAGAGAAGTACTTCGAATTGAATCAAGATGTGATTGCACACGTAAACTTGAGAGTATACCGTGACCGCTCTGCTAAAGTTGAAGTTACTATTCCTTTACCATACTTAGTTTTGAGAGCCGAAGAAACCACGGATGACATGTATCGTAGCATTGACTTCGTTTCTGAAAAACTCGAACGTCAAATTAGAAAGTACAAGACTCGTGTAAATAGAAAGAGTCGTGAAAAGGGATTACAAGATTTCTTTGTAGAACAACCTGAAGAAGAAGAAAAGAAGCCTAGCGAATTTGATATTGTTCGTAACAAGCGTGTAAGCTTAAAGCCAATGGATCCAGAAGAAGCTATTTTACAAATGGACATGTTGGAACATGACTTCTTCGTATTTGAAGATGCAGAAACTAACGGCACTAGCGTTGTTTACCGTAGAAACGATGGTCGTTACGGCTTAATTGAAACTAACGAATAATTGAGTTAAAATACTTTTACACATTGGAACCTCGCGTGAGTTTTGCGTGGGGTTTTTTGTGTGAGATATTTTTCTTTTGATAGCAATCATGTTAAAATTAATCTGTATTTTTAGACTTTACGACATATAAGGACCGATTTAATGGCAAATATTTTAAAGAAACTATATAACGATGATAAACGAGAACTTAAAAAGTTTGAAAAAATAGCAGATAAGGTGGAAGCTCATGCAGATGAGATGAGCAAATTATCTGATGAGCAATTGCAAGCAAAGACACCAGAATTTCGTGATCGTTTAAAGAAAGGTGAAAGTTTAGACGATATTTTACCAGAAGCTTTTGCGGTTGCCCGTGAAGGTGCTAAGCGTGTATTAGGACTTTACCCATTCCACGTACAAATTTTGGGTGGTATTGCACTTCACTACGGTAACATCGCCGAAATGATGACTGGTGAAGGTAAGACTTTGACAGCAACCATGCCAGTATACTTGAACGCACTTGAAGGCAAGGGTGTACACGTTGTTACTGTTAACGAATACCTTTCAAGTCGTGACGAAGAAGAAATGGGTCAACTTTACAAGTGGCTTGGCTTAACTGTTGGTTTGAACTTGAACTCAATGTCACCAGACGAAAAGCGTGCAGCTTACAACTGTGATGTTACTTACTCAACTAACTCAGAACTTGGCTTTGACTATTTGCGTGACAACATGGTTGTTTACAAGGAACAAATGGTACAACGTCCATTGAACTACGCTATCATCGACGAAGTTGACTCTATCTTAATCGATGAAGCTAGAACTCCTTTGATTATTTCTGGTGAAGCTGAACAAGCAAACAGTGATTACATCCGTGCTGACCGCTTTGTTAAGACTTTGACTGAAGACAAGAGCGATGATGATGCCGACGATGATGAAGATCACGGCGATTACAAGATTGACTGGCCAACTAAGACTATTTCACTTACCAGAACTGGTATTGAAAAGGCTTGTCAACACTTTGGCCTAAAGAACTTGTACGATGTTGAAAACCAAAAGTTGGTTCACCACATTGACCAAGCTCTTCGTGCCAACTACATCATGCTTAAGGATATCGACTACGTTGTTCAAGATGGCGAAGTTTTGATCGTTGACTCATTCACTGGTCGTGTAATGGAAGGCCGTCGTTACTCAGATGGCTTGCACCAAGCTATTGAAGCTAAGGAAGGCGTTAAGATTCAAGAAGAATCAAGAACGCAAGCTACTATTACCTACCAGAACTTCTTCAGAATGTACAAGAAGTTGTCAGGTATGACTGGTACTGCTAAGACTGAAGAGGAAGAATTCCGTGAAATTTACAACATGCAGGTAATCACGATTCCTACTAACCGTCCAATTGCCAGAAAAGACATGCCAGACATTTTGTATCCAACTTTGGACTCTAAGTTCCACGCTGTAGTTGAAGAAATTAAGAAGCGTCACGCTAATGGTCAACCTGTTTTGGTGGGTACTGTTGCCATTGAAAGTTCAGAACGTTTGAGTAAGATGCTTGATAAAGCAGGTATTCCTCACGCAGTTTTGAACGCTAAGAACCACGCTAAGGAAGCTCAAATCATCATGAACGCTGGTCAACGTGGTGCGGTAACTATCGCTACTAACATGGCTGGTCGTGGTACTGATATTAAGTTGGGGCCTGGTGTTAAGGAACTTGGTGGACTGGCAGTTATTGGTACTGAACGTCACGAATCACGTCGTATTGATAACCAGCTTCGTGGTCGTTCTGGTCGTCAGGGTGACCCAGGTTACACCAGATTCTACTTGTCGCTTGAAGATGATTTGATGAAGCGTTTTGGTGGTGATCGAGTTAAGGACTTCTTGGATCGTTTATCAGATAATGATGATGATAAGGTTATCGAAAGTCGCTTGATTACTCGCCAAGTTGAATCTGCTCAAAAACGTGTTGAAGGTAATAACTATGATACTCGTAAGCAAACTTTGCAATACGATGATGTTATGCGTATTCAACGTGAAATTATCTACGGCGAAAGAATGCAGGTCATTGAAGCTGATAAGTCATTGAAGAATGTTTTAATTCCAATGATTCACAGAACAATTGATCACCAAGTAGCAATGTTTACTCAAGGTGAACGCAAGGAATGGCGTCTTGACTCATTACGCGATTTCATTTCCTCAAGTTTGACTTCAGACAAGGTAACTGACTCAATTGACTTCAAGACTATTAGTGTTGAAGATTTGAAGAAGAAGCTTTATGACATTGTTGAGCAAAACTTCGAAGATAAGGAAAAGGCCTTAGGCGATCCTAGCCAAATGCTTGAATTTGAAAAGGTAGTTATCTTGCGTGTGGTTGATGATCGTTGGACTGATCATATTGATGCAATGGATCAGTTGCGTCAATCAATTGGTCTTCGTGGATACGGTCAATTGAACCCATTAGTTGAATATCAAGATTCTGGTTACAGAATGTTTGAAGAAATGATTTCAAATATTGAATTTGATGTAACTCGTTTGTTCATGAAGGCTGAAATTAGACAAAATCTTAGTCGTTAATAAAGAAAAAGGGGAGTTAAGAGCTTCCCTTTTTTTGCAATAAAATAAAAGATGGTAGGTAAAAATGGAAATTAGTGAAATTCAAAGTGTGTTAGATGAACTAAAAAAACGTCTAAATCACTTTAGGGGGTCTCTTTGACTTAGATGCGATTGATGAAAGCATCGAAATTAATGAAAACAAGATGGCGCAGCCTGATTTTTGGAATAACCAGGAAAAAGCGCAAAAATTAATTAGTGAAACCAACCGATTAAAGGAAAAACGTGATTCATTTTTAAAATTGCAAACTAGCTACGAAGACGAAACTACTGCGGTTGAACTTTTGCGTGAAGAACCAGATCCTGACTTGCAAAAAGAAGTTGAAGCGGATCTAGCTACGCTGCAAGAAGATTTTCATAATTATGAGTTAGACCTGCTCTTGTCGGGTAAGTATGATAGCCATAATGCTTTGATGGAAATTCACCCTGGTGCTGGCGGTACAGAAGCGATGGACTGGGGACAGATGCTTCTAAGAATGTATCAACGTTATTGTGATACAGCTGGTTTTAAATTTGAAATCAACGATTATGAGCCTGGTGAAGAAGCTGGGCTGAAGAGCGTTAGTGCGCGAATTGTAGGTAAAAATGCTTACGGAATGCTTAAATCAGAAAATGGTGTCCATCGTTTGGTTAGAATTTCGCCATTTGATGCGGCTAAAAGACGGCATACATCATTTGCTTCTGTAGAAGTGATTCCAGAAGTTGATGACAGTATTCAAATTGATATTGATCCTAAGGATTTACGGATTGATGTTTACCGCTCTAGTGGTGCTGGTGGGCAGCATATTAATAAAACTTCTAGTGCCGTTAGAATTACGCACTTACCAACAGGAATTGTGACTACGTCTCAGGCACAGCGTTCACAATTGCAAAACCGTGAAACTGCGATGAATGAATTAAGAGCAAAGCTTTTTCACTTAGAAGAAGAAAAAAAGCGTAAGCAAAAGCAGGCTCTGAAAGGCGATCAAAAGGAGATTGGCTGGGGATCACAAATTAGGTCATATGTTTTCCATCCTTACAACCTAGTGAAAGATTTGCGGACAGGTCATGAAACAGCTGACGCTCAAGGAGTAATGGACGGAAAATTGCAACCGTTTATTTATTCCTATTTACAGTGGTTGCTTAGTCAAGAGAATCCAGATTAGGTTAAAAAATGAGTTTAATGGGAATTGTAACGCTTGTTTTAGTAGCGCTAATTATTTTAAGTTTATTGTTTGTTCTATTTAAGGCATTTATTTTACTTTTACCAGTAGCTGTAATTGCGATTTTAATCATTTGGCTTATTTATCGGTTTACTGGAAGGAAAAATCAAGATAATATGCCAAGTAGTGGAAGTTATCGTGAGTGGTTTAAGGCTACTAGTACTTCTGGTCCTAGACCAAGAAAAAAAGCTAGAAATGTCACCACTAAAGATATTGATAAATAGTTAGGAGGCCTAATATGGCTGATGAAGTTAGATTAAGCAAATTGATCCAGGACAATCAGAGTATCCTTGAAGTTTACCAAGGACAGGAATATATCAAAGATGAAGAAATTTATGTTTCTGATATTTATCGCCCTGGATTAGAATTAACTGGTTATTTTGATTTTTATCCTGCGCAACGAATTCAGTTATTGGGTCGGACAGAAATTTCATATGCGGCACGCTTGGACCATGATATTAGAATGCATGTCTTTAACAAAATGTGTACTAAGGCTACACCGTGTTTTTTGATTTCTCGATCTTTGCCTGTACCGGAAGAATTAACTACGGCAGCAGAGGAACACAAAATCCCAATTTTGCGTACAAGAGAGTCAACTACCTATATATCCAGTATTTTAACTGAATACTTGCGTGCTCGTTTAGCCAAAAGAACCAGCATTCATGGTGTTTTGGTTGAAATCAAAGGGATGGGTGTGCTGTTAACTGGTGCATCTGGTGTTGGTAAGTCTGAAACTGCTTTGGGATTAGTTCAAAGAGGACACAGATTAATTGCGGATGATCGAGTAGATGCTTTTCAAAAAGACCATAATACCGTTGTGGGTGAAGCACCAAAGATCTTAAAGCACTTAATGGAGATCAGAGGAATTGGCATTATTGATGTGATGAATTTATTTGGTGCCGGTGCCGTAAAAAATAGAACAGAAATCCAACTGGTAATTAATTTGGTTAATTGGGATCCAAAAGCTAATTATGATCGCCTAGGTTTTCAAGAAAATACGCGTGAAATCTGCAATGTACCAATTCCACAGGTTAATATTCCAGTTAAGGTTGGACGCAATATTGAAATTATTATTGAAGTTGCAGCGATGAACTTCAGAGCTAAGAAGATGGGCTATGATGCTACGCAAACTTTTGATAACAATTTAACTAGTTTAATCTCAGAACACTCAAAGGAAGACACGAATAAGGAGGAACTACATAATGACTAGTTTAATAATTAATCCAGTAGCTTTTCATCTAGGAAGTTTAAGCGTTAAATGGTATGGCATTATTATGGCAGTTGCCATTGTTTTGGCCTGCTTGATGGCAGTTAATGAAGGAAAAAAGCGGCAAATTATTCCTGATGACTTTGTTGATTTATTGTTATGGGCGGTACCTCTAGGTTATGTTGGTGCTCGAATTTATTATGTGATTTTTGAATGGAGCTACTACTCACAGTACCCAGAACAAATCATTGCCATTTGGAATGGTGGGATTGCCATTTATGGTGGATTAATCGCCGGTTTAATTGTACTGTTAGTTTTCTGCTATAAGCGTATGTTACCGCCATTTTTGATGTTAGACATTATTGCGCCGGGGGTAATGGCCGCTCAAATTTTAGGGCGCTGGGGCAATTTTGTTAATCAGGAAGCTCACGGTGCGCCAACTACGCTTCATTTTTTACAAAGTTTGCATTTACCGCAATTTATCATTGCCCAAATGAAAATAGGTGGGACATATTATCAACCAACTTTTTTGTATGAATCATTTTTTAATTTGATTGGTTTAATTTTAATTTTGTCCTTGCGTCATAAGAAACATCTCTTTAAGCAAGGGGAAGTTTTCATGACCTATCTTCTTTGGTATAGTGTAGTGAGGTTCTTTGTTGAAGGAATGAGAACAGACAGCCTGTATATTTTTGGTATAATACGAGTATCACAGGCATTAAGTTTAATCCTTTTTATTGGTACAATTGCCTTATGGATTTATCGGCGCAAGGTCGTTAAGCCAAAATGGTATTTGGATGGTAGTGGATTAAAATACCCGTATTCTAGAGATTAGAATTAATAAAAAGATTTTATTTAGAAAGTTTGAGAGAAAAAATGACGAAGATTGCAGTTTTAGGTAATGGTTCATGGGGTTCAGTATTGGGTTCGATGTTAGCCGATAATGGTAACGATGTAACTCTTTACGGTAACATTGATAGCGTTAATGAAGAAATTAATGCTCACCATACTAACAGTCATTATATGAAGGACTGGAAGTTGAATGAAAATGCCAAAGCTACTGGTGACTTAGAAGAGGCTCTTGATGGTGCAGAATTAGTTTTGTTTGTTTTACCAACTAAGGCCGTTAGAATTGTTGCTAAAAATGTTCGCAAAGTTTTAGATAAAACAGGTGCTAAGCCTTTGTTAGTTACTGCAACTAAAGGAATTGAACCAGGCAGCAAGAAGCTTATTTCTGAAATTTTAACTGAAGAAATTTATCCAAATGATGAAGATAAGATTGTGGCAATTTCAGGACCTAGTCATGCTGAAAACGTTGCTCAAAAAGATTTAACTGCTATTGCTTGTGCTTCAACAAATGAAGAAAATGCTAAGCGGGTACAAGAATTGTTCTCCAATGACTACGTTCGTTTCTACACTAACGATGATTTAGTAGGTGTAGAAGTTGGTGGTGCCGTTAAGAACGTAATTGCGATTGCTGCAGGTATTTTAGTAGGCCAAGGATATGGTGATGACGCCAAAGCTGCCTTGATGACTAGAGGTTTAGCAGAAATCACTCGTTTGGGTGTGCAATACTTTGGTGCTAAGCCAATGACCTTCTCAGGCTTGTCAGGTATTGGTGACTTAATTGTAACTTGTACTTCAGTAAACTCACGTAATTGGCGTGCTGGTAAACAAATCGGCGAAGGCAAGACTTTAGATTACGTTTTGAAAAATATGGGACAAGTTGTCGAAGGCGCTACTACTGTTAAAGCTGTTCACGAATTATGTGAAGAAAAGGGCATTGATATGCCAATTTCAGAGGCAATCTACCGTGTTCTTTATGAAGATGCTGATGTTGATACAGAAATTAAGAAAATGATGGGTAGAGAACCAAAGCCTGAAATTCGTTTATAAAAGATAAGCAAAATAGTTGGCAAGAAGTTAAATCTATTGTATTATTTACTTATCAAAAGTAAGTGGAAAGAAGGATAGATTATGGCTGATAAATACGACGTAATTATTATTGGTGCAGGTCCTGGTGGAATGACTGCTGGCTTATATGCTGCGCGTGCTAACTTAAAGATTCTTGTTCTTGATCGCGGTCCCTATGGCGGTCAAATGAACAATACTGATGCTATCGACAATTATCCTGGTTTTTCTGAAATCAAAGGTCCAGAACTTAGTCAAAAGATGTACGACACAATGATGAAGTTTGAACCAGATTATAAGTATGGCAACGTACAAAGTGTTGAACTCGATGGCGAGGATAAGTTAGTTAAAACTGATGATGGCAATGAGTATCGTGCACCGATCGTAATTATTGCTACAGGTTCAGATCATAAGCATTTGAATGTGCCTGGAGAAGAAGAATATTCAGGCAAAGGTGTTTCATATTGTGCCGTCTGCGATGCCGCTTTCTTTAAAGATGAAGATGTAGCTGTCATCGGTGGTGGTGATTCAGCAATTGAAGAAGGAATTTATCTTTCACAATTAGCTAAGAGCGTTACAGTTATTCACCGCCGTGATCAATTGCGAGCACAACCAACTTTGCAAAAGCGTGCATTTGCCAACAAGAAGATGCATTTCATTTGGAATGCACAAACTGAAGAAATCTTAGGCGATGACATGAAAGTCACAGGGGTTAAGTACCGCGATAAGGAAACTGGTGCCGAAAAAGAAATTCCAGTTGCTGGTGTCTTTATTTACGTGGGTGTTTTACCACAAACTGAACCTTTTAAGGATCTTGGTATCTTGGATGACCATGGTTGGATTGTAACTGATGATCATATGGAAACTAAGGTGCCTGGTATCTTTGCTTTAGGTGATGTTCGTCAAAAAGATTTACGCCAAATTGCTAATGCAGTTGGTGAAGGTAGTGTAGCTGGTCAAGCTGCATATAATTACTACCAAGACTTGCAAGACAAGAAAAATTAAATTTATTCGTTTTTTCATTAAGACATGTTCGTATTGGACATGTCTTTTTTTGTCTAAAGCTTAAATTAATGACTAATAAGTTTTATAATTAATAGCAGATAATAGAAAATTGTTAACAGTTTGAAAGCGCTTTAGAAATCCAATTTTTAATGAATAGAGGACATTGATGGACGCTAAAGAAATTTATACAGAATGGCAAAAAGCTACTAATTTACCAGATTATTTAAAAGATCAATTAAATACTTTGGGCAAGGATGAAAAATGGATCGAAGATGCCTTTGGACAGGATATTAATTTTGGTACTGCGGGGATGCGTGGTCGTCTTGAACCCGGTACCAACCGGATTAACTTGTTTACTGTAGGTCGAGTAACTGAAGGCTTAGCTCGTTTAATTGAAGAAAATGGTGCTGATGCTAAAAAGCGTGGGGTAGCTATTTCCTTTGATTCAAGATATCACTCAAGAGAGTTTGCAGAACATGCTGCCAGAGTTTTAGGTGCACACGGAATTCATGTTTACTTATTTGATGATTTAAGACCGACACCAGAACTTTCATATGCAGTACGTCATTTGCATACTTTCGCTGGAATTAATATCACTGCTTCACACAATGCTAAGCAATACAATGGCTATAAAGTTTACGGTGAAGATGGTGCACAAATGGCACCAGATAATGCAGATCGACTTTTTGCTTATGCTCAAAAAGTAACTGATATTTTTGCTGTCAAGGCTGCACCAGTAAAAGAATTGCGTGCTAATGGCACCTTGCAGTTAATAGGTGAAGATGTTGATGAAGATTACTTGAATGAATTGAAGCAAGTAACTGTTGATCCAGAGATGGTTAAGGCCAACGCTGACAAGTTAAAGATCATTTATACTCCACTTCATGGTACAGGCAAGATGCTTTATGATCGTGCTTTCAGACAAGGCGGCTTTGATAATGTGATTCCTGTGCCAAGTCAATCAATCATTGATCCAGAATTTCCAACCACAATTAAGCCTAATCCAGAATACCGTGATGTTTTTGAACCTGGTTTTAAGTTGGCAAATAAGGTAAATGCTAATGTCATTATTGCTACTGACCCGGATGCTGATAGAATGGGTGCAGCAGTTAGAAAAACTGATGGTGATTTCCAAGTTTTGACTGGTAACCAAATTGCTACTTTGATGGCTTACTACCTATTGGCTCATATGAAGGAAAATGGTCAATTAACCCCTGATTATGAGATCGTTACTTCAGTTGTTTCTAGTGCTTTGCCATTTAAGATTGCAGAGGACTTTGGTATTAAGACTAAGCATGTTTTGACGGGCTTTAAGTACATTGGTGAAGAAGTTGACCGGATGAATAAAGCTGGTGATGCTAAGTTCTTGATGGGCTTTGAAGAAAGCTATGGCTATTTGTTTAAACCATTTGCTCGTGATAAGGATGCCATGCAGGGTGCATTGATGTTTGCCGAAGTTGCTTCATACTATGCTTCACGTGGGATGACTGTCTTTGATGGTTTGCAAGAAATTTGGCAAAAGTATGGCGTTGCTTATGAAATTACCCGTGCAATTGAAATGCCAGGTATTGGTGGTCAAAAGAAGATGGCCGAATTAATGAGCAAGTTGCGTAATGAGCACTTAACCGAAATCGGCGGTAGTAAAGTGCTTAAGATTCAAGATTTCTTGCAAAAAGAAACTATTGAAAATGGCAAGAAGACACCATTAGAAGGGTTCCCAGAATCTAATGTGTTGAAGTACTTCTTAGATGATGAAACCTGGGTAGCACTTCGCCCATCAGGTACTGAACCAGTAATTAAGGCCTATGTTGGTGTAAACAAAAAAGACATTGCCACTGCAGAAAAGGCAGCTGAAGATTATCAAAAGGCTTTAGCAGATTTACTTAAATAATTAAGCATTTTTCGTGCGAAAGCACGTTCGCGGTAGTAAAATATAGATACTAATTAAAAAGTTGGACTATGCTTGTCCAACTTTTTTCTTGAGGAGTTTTTTATGATTAAACGACAAAAAAATCGCAAATTTGAATTAGTATCAAAGTTTAAACCAGCCGGTGATCAAGAGCAAGCTATTGATAAACTGACTGCTGGATTTAAAAAAGGATATAAAGAACAGATTCTGGAAGGTGCAACTGGTACTGGGAAAACTTTCACCATGGCCAATATTATTGCTAAGCTGAATAAGCCTACATTAGTTATTACGCATAATAAGACCTTGGTAGGGCAGCTATATGGTGAGTTTAAAAGTTTCTTTCCTAATAATGCAGTTGAATATTTTGTTTCATACTATGATTATTATCAGCCAGAAGCTTACGTTCCACAATCAGACACTTATATTGAAAAGGATTCGGCAATCAATGATGAAATTGATCAGTTGCGGCATGCTACTACCTCAGCTTTAATGGAGCGTAATGACGTAGTAGTTGTTGCTTCGGTTTCTTGTATCTATGGTTTGGGTGATCCTAAAGAGTATGCGCGCAGTGTCTTGATGATCCATGAAGGCGAAGAATATGACCGTAATACCTTGTTGCGTGATTTGGTAAATATTCAATATGATCGTAATGATATTGACTTTCAACGCGGTCGTTTTCGGGTCCGCGGGGATGTAGTTGAGGTCTTTCCAGCCGGCAATTCTAATCATGCTTATCGAATTGAATTCTTTGGTGATGAAATTGATCGCATTGTTGAAGTTGATTCGTTAACCGGTGAGGTGATCGGTGAGCGTGAGAGTATTTCGCTTTTCCCAGCTACGCACTTTATGACCAATGACGAGCAATTGCGGCGAGCTTTGGGAGCAATTTCTAAAGAGATGAAATTGCAGGTTAAAAAGTTCGAAGGCGAAGGCAAATTGCTTGAAGCTGAAAGAATCAAGCAACGTACTACCTATGATATGGAAATGATGGGTGAAGTTGGCTATACCAACGGAATTGAAAACTATTCAAGGCATATGGAAGGACGAAAAGCAGGAGAGCCACCGTATACTTTGTTGGACTTCTTCCCAGATGATTTCTTAATTTTAATTGACGAATCACATGCTACTATGCCTGAAATTAGAGCAATGTACAATGGTGACCGTAATCGTAAGCAAACCTTGATTGACTATGGTTTCCGTTTGCCATCTGCACTTGATAACCGTCCATTAAAGCTATCCGAATTTGAAAAGCATGTTAATCAAATTTTGTATGTCTCAGCTACCCCAGGTGATTATGAACTTGAACGAACAGATCATAAGGTTGAACAAATTATTCGACCAACCGGATTGCTTGATCCCAAGATTGAAGTAAGGCCAATTGAGGGGCAAATTGATGATTTAGTTGGCGAAATTAATAAACGGATTGACCGTCATGAACGAGTCTTTGTTACTACTTTGACCAAAAAAATGGCGGAAGACTTAACCGATTATTTGAAGGACTTAGGAATTAAAGTACGTTATTTGCACTCTGATATTAAGACGCTGGAAAGAATGCAAATTTTGCGTGACTTACGGTTAGGTAAGTTCGATGTCTTAATTGGAATTAACCTGTTGCGGGAAGGAATCGATGTACCGGAAGTTTCACTGGTAGCAATTCTGGATGCAGATAAGGAAGGCTTCTTGAGAGCATATCGGCCGCTGGTTCAGACTATGGGACGGGCCGCCCGTAATGCCAATGGTGAAGTAATCATGTATGCTGATACGATTACTGATTCCATGAGAGCAGCGATTAAAGCTACCAAGCGTCGGCGTAAAATTCAGATGGAATTTAACAAGGAGCATGGCATAACGCCTAAGACAATCATTAAGCCGATTCAAGACGTAATTTCGATTACTAAACCGTCGAGTGAAAAAGAAGAAAAATCTGATAGTTTTGCAGATCTTAATTTTGATGAATTGACGGCTAAGCAAAAGAAGACAATGATTAGCAACTTGCAAGAGCAAATGCAAGAAGCAGCTAAGAAGCTTGACTTTGAAGAAGCTGCTAACTTGCGGGATGCAATTATGGAATTGCAAAAATCATCAAGAAAACCGAAGACAAGAAAAGGAAAGAATTTTAATGGCAAATGATAAGATCGTTATTCGCGGAGCACGTGAACATAATTTAAAAGACATTAATTTAACTATTCCTAAGGATAAGTTAGTAGTTATTACTGGCTTATCTGGTTCAGGTAAAAGTTCTTTAGCCTTTGATACGCTTTATGCAGAAGGGCGTAGACGTTATGTGCAATCACTTTCTAGTTATGCTAGACAGTTTTTGGGGCAAATGGATAAACCAGATGTGGATTCAATTGATGGTTTAAATCCAGCAATTTCAATTGATCAAAAAACAACGTCACATAATCCACGGTCAACAGTTGGGACCGTCACTGAGATTAATGATTATTTACGTTTGCTTTGGGCCAGAGTAGGCCATCCAATTTGTCCTAATGATGGGACGCTGATTCAACGACAATCAGTTGATCAGATGGTTGACCGAGTGATGGCTTTACCAGAAAGAACGAAAATTCAAATTTTAGCGCCAGTTATTCGTGCTAAGCGTGGAGAACACAAGGAAGTATTTAAGCGAGTACAACGTGCAGGATATGTTCGTGTAATTGTTGATGGTGAGATGCACGAAATTGGTGAGGATTTTGAATTAGCTAAGAACAAGCGCCACTCAATCGATATTGTCGTTGACCGTTTGATTGTTAAGGATAGCATTAAGTCTCGCTTATTTGATTCTGTTGAAGCTGCACTTCGTTTGTCAGATGGCTACATGAATGTTGATGTAATTGGCGGTGAAATGCTTAACTTTTCTGAGTATTATGCTTGTCCAAAGTGTGGCTTTACTGTGGGTGAAATGGAACCAAGACTGTTCTCCTTTAATGCACCATTTGGTGCCTGCCCTGATTGTGATGGGTTAGGGATGAAGTTAGCAGTAGACGAAGATTTGGTTGTTCCGGACAAAACAAAATCTTTAGCTGAAGGTGCACTGGCTCCATGGAAGACTTCCAATTACTATACTGAAATGTTGGAACAAGCTTGCACGGCATTAAAAATTCCGATGGATAAGCCTTTTAATAAACTAACTAAACGTCAACGCGACATTATTCTGCATGGCTCAACTAAGCCGGTGAAATTCCATGTAACTGGTGACTTTGGCGTTAATGATACCGTTCAACCATTTGAAGGAGTAATGGCCAATGTTGAGCGGCGTTATAAACGACCAATGTCCAAGTTTATGCGTGATGTGATGGGCAAATATATGACTGAACTTACTTGTTCAACTTGTCACGGCAAGCGTTTGAATGAAAAAGCATTAGCAGTGAAAGTCATGGGCAAGGATATCGCGGAAGCTTCGGAGCTTTCTATTGATAAAGCACTTGATTTCTTTAAGGACGTCAAATTAAGCGAGCAAGAGACTATGATTGCTAAGCCGATTTTAAAGGAAGTACGCGATCGTCTTTCATTCTTGGATAGTGTAGGATTAGATTATTTAACTCTTTCTCGATCAGCTAATACCTTGTCTGGTGGTGAAGCTCAGCGTATTCGGTTGGCAACTCAAATTGGCTCAAACTTATCGGGAGTTATGTATGTTTTGGATGAACCATCTATCGGTTTGCATCAACGCGATAATGATCGGCTGATTGCTTCTTTAAAGAGAATGCGTGATTTAGGCAATTCTTTAATTGTGGTAGAGCACGATGACGAAACAATGCGGCAAGCTGACTATTTGGTTGATATGGGACCTGGTGCCGGTGTTTACGGTGGTAAAGTTATGGCACAAGGAACTCCTAAAGAAGTAGAGCAGAATCCTGATTCTTTAACGGGGCAATATTTGTCTGGTAAAAAATTTGTGCCGGTTCCATTGAAGCGTCGTAAAGGCAATGGTAAAAAGATTACAATTACTGGAGCTCAAGAAAATAATTTAAAGAATATTAATGTTGATTTTCCGTTGGGCAAATTTATTGTGGTCAGTGGTGTCTCAGGTTCTGGTAAATCTACTTTGGTTAATATGATCTTGAAACGCGCTTTAGCCCAAAAATTAAACAATAATTCAACTAAGCCAGGCAAATATAAGTCAATCAAGGGTTACAAGAATATTGAAAAAATTATCGATATCGATCAAAGCCCTATTGGTAGAACACCACGTAGTAATCCTGCAACTTATACTAGTGTTTTTGATGATATCAGAACCTTATTTGCTCAAACTAATGAAGCAAAATTGCGTGGTTATACTAAAGCAAGATTTTCGTTCAACGTCAAAGGTGGACGTTGTGAAGCCTGTCATGGTGATGGAATTATCAAGATTGAAATGAACTTTTTGCCTGATGTATATGTACCATGTGAGGTTTGTCACGGCACTCGTTATAATTCTGAAACATTGGAAGTAACTTATCGGGGAAAGAATATTGCTCAAGTGCTTGATATGACGATTAATGAAGCAACTAAGTTTTTCGAAAATATTCCTAAGATTCAGCGTAAACTCCAGACTATCGTTGATGTAGGTTTGGGCTATGTGAAATTAGGTCAATCCGCTACAACTTTATCTGGTGGTGAAGCTCAAAGAATGAAATTAGCTGCTGAATTGCAAAAACTTTCTACTGGTAAAAATTTCTATATTCTTGATGAACCAACTACCGGTTTGCATACCGATGATATCAAGCGTTTATTAGAAGTTTTGCAGCGGTTGGTAGATGAAGGCAATACGGTTTTAATTATTGAGCATAATCTTGATGTAATTAAAAATGCAGATTGGCTGATTGACTTAGGTCCTGAAGGAGGGGAACGTGGCGGTCAAATTGTGGCTACCGGTACGCCAGAAGAAGTAGCGAAAGTTAAAGAAAGCTATACTGGTCAGTATTTGAAACCAGTCTTAGAACGCGATACTAAACTAACAAAAGAAGCAAAAAAATAGGCTAGAAGACAATAGCCAATAGTTTTTATTAACCTTGAATAAGTGTAAAATAGTCTGCAAGGAGGAATAAAAATGGATATTTTTTCTAGTTCTAGAGATAATCACGGCTTTGACTGGGGCGCATTTATTGCCGGTATCTTAATGGTCGTAGTTGCGTTCGTGTTATTACGTCACCCAGCTAAAGGGTTGCATGCATTTGTCTTGATTTTTGCTATTGTATCAATCGTTCAAGGTATTGTATGGTTGGCTGCTTACTCACGCTTTCGTGAATTTTTCTCACGTAGTTGGGTAGCAATTGTGTCAGGTGTATTAGATATCATTATCGGTATCTTGTTCATTTGCTCATATGATATTGGTGGTTTGACTATCGCTTACTTATTTGCAATCTGGTTCTTTGTTGATTCAGTTGTAGGTATTGCTTGGTCATGGCACTTACGTGCATTTTCAACCGGATACTTTGTATTTAACTTGATTTTGAATATTTTAAGTTTGATTATTGCCTTCTTCTTAATTATTAATCCAGTAATCGCAGCCTTAAGCTTAGTATGGTTAGTTGCATTCTGGTTATTAGTCTTTGGCATTAATGAAATTGTGGTTGCATTTATGCACCGTTAATATTTGATAAAAATTTAAGCCGAAAGGCTTCTTTTTTTTGCACAATTATGACACACCCGGTATGATATAATTTGTAAAGAGGAGGATTTTAGCATGGCTGATGAGAAAAAACAATTATTAATAGTCACAGGCATGAGCGGAGCAGGTAAAACTGTGGTCGCTCATGACTTAGAAGATATGGGCTACTTTGTAGTCGATAATCTTCCTCCAACTTTATTAGGTAGTTTTTGGGATTTAATTAATAATTCCAATGACTTTCATAAGGTAGCCGTAGTAATTGATTTACGAGTTAAGACATTTTATCGCGATTTATTGGATGAAGTTAATTCACTTGAAGATAATGGCAATGTGCAAGCTACTATCCTATTTTTGGATGCTTCCGATGATGTCTTGGTTGCTCGTTATAAAGAAACAAGGCGTCTTCCGCCTTTAGCCAATAATGGCAAAGGTCGCTTGCTTGATGGCATTCAAGAAGAACGTCGTATTTTAATGCCAATTAAAAATAGATCAAATTATATTATCGATACGTCAAACTTGTCGACTAAGGAATTAAAGCAAAAATTAATCAATACATTTAGTGATCGCAAGCGGCAGCCATTTTCAATTGAAGTGATGTCATTTGGCTTTAAGTATGGGATGCCAATTGATGCAGATATTGTAATGGATGTGCGTTTTTTGCCTAACCCATTTTATATTTCAGAATTAAGACCATTTACGGGACTGGACAAGCGTGTATTTGACTATGTGATGAACAAAGAAGAAACACAGGTCTTTTATAAAAAATTGCTTGATTTGCTTGAAACAGCTATCCCTGGATATATCAAAGAGGGGAAGGAAAAGTTGACCATTGCAATTGGTTGTACTGGGGGTCAACACCGGAGTGTTTCAATTGCCCAACAGTTGGCACGAGATTTAGCTAAAAAATATCCAGTCGATATTACTCACCGTGAAGTGAGTCGTTATATTAGAAAGTAGGTGCGCACCTGTGCCATATGGAGAAACAAGGATTGTTCGCGTGATTAAAGGCAGACGTCCCCGTGTAGTCGTAATTGGTGGCGGTACGGGTTTACCAGTTATTTTGAATGCCTTAAAAGATCAAAACGCGGAAATTACTGCAATCGTAACGGTTTCAGATGACGGCGGTTCATCTGGTTCAATCCGTAACTTTATTAACGTAGTTCCACCTGGTGATATCCGTAATGTTTTGGTATCACTTAGTGACTTACCTCAGGAAGAAAAGAATATTTTTCAGTATCGATTTGATTCATCCGATTCCTTTTTTTCAGGACATGCAATCGGTAATTTAATTATTGCGGCATTGAATGAAATGCATGGCAATATCTTTGATGCAGTTCAATCTTTGTCAAAAATGATGAAAATTGATGGTCATGTTTTTCCAGCTTCCAATGAACCATTGACTTTAAACGCAGAATTCGTGGATGGAACTACGGAGTCTGGTGAAACTGAAATCACATCTAAAGATAAGCGGATTAAGCGTGTCTGGGTGACCGATACTGATTCGGATGAAGAGCCTAGAGCTGTTTTACCAGTACTGGCTTCGATTATGCAAGCTGATGCAGTCGTACTTGGGCCAGGTAGTTTATTTACTTCAATTTTACCTAACTTAATGATCTCTAATTTAGGTGAAGCAGTGCGTGAGACTGACGCCGAGGTTATTTATATTTGCAATATCATGACTCAGCGTGGTGAGACAGATCACTTTAGTGATGCGGAACACGTACAGGTAATTAACGATCACTTAGGTGGAAATTATATCAATACCGCTCTGGTTAATGGTGCCAAAATTGATATGAGCAAATTTCACCCAGAAGATTATGATGCTTATCTTGAGCCTGTTAAGAATGACTTTGAAGGCTTAAGAAAGCAAAACTGCCGTGTCATTACTGATGACTTTATCGATCAACGTCATGGATTGGTATTTCATGATGGTGAAAAGGTAGGAAAAGAAATTATTAATCTGGCATTTGAATCAATGTCACGTAAAAGAATGAAGGAAAATGATGGCTAGTTATGCTAGTGAAGTCAAAAAGGAGCTAACTTCGCTTGAGGTGCATCCAGAGCATGCCAAAGCAGAGTTAGCTGCTTTTTTGCGAATGAATGGTGTATTAAACTTGCACGATCATCAATTTAGCCTAGATATCACTACAGAAAATCCTGCGATTGCTCGACGAATTTTTAAGCTGATTAAGATTGCTTATGGTATTGAGCCATTGTTGATTGTCTCGCGCAAGATGAAATTGAAAAAAAATAATCAATATTTGGTACGATTGAATCAGAAGGTACAAGAAATCCTAGAAAACTTACAAATCTGGGATCCTGAAAAAGGTTTGGTAACGCGAATTCCTCAGAGAATTATGACTTCACGTGAAGGAGCAATGTCCTATTTACGCGGTGCATTTCTAGCCGGAGGTAGTGTCAATAATCCAGAAACGAGTCGTTATCACTTGGAGATTTATTCAACTTATGAGGACCATAATGAGGATTTATGTAAGTTGATGAATAATTATTTTTATTTAAATGCTAAAGCAACTAAACGTAGAAGAGGCTATATTGTTTATTTAAAAGAAGCCGCAAAAATTGGCGACTTTTTGCATATAGTGGGTGCACTTAATGCAATGCTTAACTTTGAAGATTTGCGTATTATGCGAGATATGCGAAATTCGGTTAATCGCTTGGTTAATTGTGATACCGCGAATATGAAAAAAACAGCCTCAGCTTCAGCTAAGCAGGTAGAAGACATCCAGCTGATTGAACAAGAAAACGGCTTAGATGATCTACCAGAGAAATTGCAAGTTTTAGCGCGTTTTAGATTGGCGCATCCAGAATTAACTTTAAAGGAAGTAGCTAATCAAATTCCGGATGGTCCGATTTCGAAGTCAGGAGTTAATCACCGATTTAAGAAACTACATGAGTTAGCTGAGAGTTTAAGAGAATAAGAAAAAGGAGCCTGCACAATGAGTGCAAGCTCCTTTTAGAGTGTGAATAATTTTTAATAATTAATTACTTCTTCTTATTAACCATGATTTCGTCAATCAAACCATATTCCTTGGCTTCTTCAGCAGTTAAGTAGTTGTCACGTTCAGTATCCTTTTGGATCTTTTCCAAAGGTTGACCGGTAGTTTCGTGCAAAATTTCGTTGATCTTCTTACGGCTCTTCAAAATTTCGTTAGCTGCAATTTGGATATCAGTTTGTTGACCTTGAGCACCACCTAATGGTTGGTGAATTAAAACAGTTGAGTTAGGAAGTGCAAAACGCTTACCCTTAGTACCACTAGTCAAGAGGATAGAAGCCATTGAAGCTGCCATACCAATTGCAATAGTTGATACGTCTGACTTAATAAAGTTCATGGTATCCATGATAGCTAAGCCGGAGGTGATTACACCACCTGGTGAGTTGATATAAAGTGAAATATCCTTGGTATTGTCTTGAGCATCAAGGAAGAGTAATTGAGCGATGATTGAGTTAGCCATTTGGTCATTAATTTCACCGCTAAGCATGATAATTCTGTCTTTTAATAAGCGTGAGTAAATGTCATAAGCACGTTCACCACGAGCAGTTTGTTCAATAACTGTAGGTACTAGCATAAATTTGCCTCCTAATTGATTTCGTATTAATTAGCACTCTTTCAAGTACAGTGCTAATTAAATCACTTCGTAATGAAAGTGTCAAATAAAGAAGCTCAATGGTAACAATGGTAATAAAAATGTATTTTAGCTAACAGTGTTTATATATTATAATATAAAAGTAAAATGCAAAATATAAGATACGGAGGATAGGTTTGAAGTATTCAAATAAAATTTTAACTGCTACTTCAGCTGTAGCACTGGGTGTTGGTTTGTTAATTGGTTCTACAAATGCAGTATTTGCAGATAATTCTAAAACTACTGATAGTAATACAGATACTGCTAAGACTGATTCCAGTGCGAAGAAGGGACCAGCTCAAACAAGTACTTCTTATGACTTAATGGTTAAAGTAGGTAGCAATAAGAATTATCCTGTTTATAAAAAGATTAGTAATGGTAAACCTAGCGGTAAGATTGCTGATGCTAGCGATTATCAATATGCTCATATTCAATCTGACCAGAGAATTAAGACAAAGGATGCAACTTATTGGCGTATTTATGTAAATGGTCGTAAAGTTGGTTATGTTAACCAAAACTACTTTACAAGAGATGCTATCGCTGTACCAAAGACTATCAGTTTAGTACAAAATAGTCACTACGATTTTGATCCAACTGATGCAGTAAGTTATGTAACCAATTATATGGGTACTGTAATTGATACAGCAGATATTAAGATTTCAGAAGATGCAATCGATTGCTCAACTCCAGGTACCTATAATGTTAAATATAGCTATGGTAAAGCAAAGGCAACTGTTAAGGTAACTGTCAGAAAGAGTACTAAGGAAGGAATTGCTGATGCTGATAGCGTCCAAGCTAAGCCATTTAACGGCGATTTGAAATCCTGGAAGACTTACTACGGCAGTTCTGCTAACTATGTGACTAAGACTGATTTTACTCCTGATAAGAATAAGCATGCTTATGATAGTGAAAGCGGAAAATTAGATTTCACTACTCGCTTCTTCCAACCAGTTTTATTAAGTGTTTACCGTGACATTAAAAATGATGACTATATTAACCGTGTAGGTCATATTCCTGAAGGAATTACCATGTCAAATGGCTGGTTGTACACTAGTTTATTAAGTAGTACCCTGATTAGCAATGGTCATATTGTAGGATATAATCTTAACCATTTAACCAATGCATTTAACGGACAATACTTACTTGATATGAGCCAAAAGAAGTTCAATTCTTACGTTAAGAACATTAAAGTTAGTCCATATATTCCAATTGGTCACGGTCAAGCAATGGGCTCAACTGATAAATACATTTACGTTCTAAATAACAATAATAAGGTTTCATACAAGAGCAATATGTCTGAAGAGTTAATCCAAATTCGGAAGAGCGATATGTACATTAACAAGATTTGGACTATTAAATGCTGGAACGGTAGTGATTCAGACGGTCGTTACTTCAATAATGGTGTTGTTGTAAATGATCACAAGCTTTACACAACTCTTTATAATAAAGAAAAAGACCAAACTGAATACTGGGAATTCAACCGCAAAGGCGATAACTGGTATCCAACTATGGTAGGTGCAACTAAGGGTGGCATTGTAGCAAACACATACACTCAAGGGTTTACTTATGATGCCAAGAACAATAACTTCTACCTTGCATTCAATGACGTAATTGCTAAGATTGCAACTGATGGTGAAGTTAAGGATACTTACCAATACCACACTGGTCGTGAAATTGAAGGTATCGCAACCTACAACAACAAGTTATACATGAACTTAGCTCAACGTGCTGAATTACTTGAAAGTAAACAAAAGTTGACTAAGTAATCATTATCGATATTAATTTAAATAAAGGAAATTCAATGAAAATATTGGATTTCCTTTATTTTTTTAGTTGTATAATTAGAAAAATGAGTTATTTAGTTAGGCAAAAGAATGAAAATATTAGAATTAAAACATATCCAATATAGTGCAGATAAAAAACAAATATTGCAAGATGTATCATTTAAGGTTAATAAAGGCGATTTTCTAACCTTAATTGGCCCATCAGGTGCAGGAAAAAGTACGATTTTACGATTGATTGCAAATTTAATTAGTGCTAATTCAGGCGATATTCTATATCAAGAAAAAAACATTAGCTCCTTAAATCCAGTTCAATATCGTAGAGAAGTTTCATATTGTTTTCAGCAGCCGTCTTTATTTGGGCAAACAGTAAGAGATAATTTGATTTTCCCGTATGAAATTAGAAAAGTAGATGTAAATGACAAGCAAATAGCTGATTTACTTAATCAAGTTGATCTCTCTGCTGATTTTTTAGATAAAAAGATTACTGCTTTATCAGGTGGTGAAAAGCAAAGAGTTGCGTTAATTCGAAACATAATATTTTTACCAAAGATATTGCTATTAGATGAAGTAACTACCGGGCTTGATAATCAAAGTAAAGATATTGTACATAATTTGATTAAGGATGTTTCTGAGAAAGGCGTGACAATTATTCAAGTTACACATGATCAAAGTGAAATTGATGAAGCAAGCAATATTTTAAGAGTAAAAAAAGGCGGAATAATCGAATGAAAAATGTTGTAGTTAGCAACTGGTCGTTAGTATTAGCTTTTGCACTGGTGTTAGTTTCCATTGGAATTTCTGCGAAAGAAAAGTTAGGACTAACCAAGGATATTTTAATTAGCGTGATTAGGGCGATAATTCAGTTAGTCGTAATCGGCTACGTTTTGAAGTTTATTTTTCATGTTAATGCCTTGTGGCTAACTTTGGTTTCAACTATTGTGATAATTTTTAATGCATCTTGGAATGCTAATCAGCGTGATCCTAATCCGGGGCGGAATATTTGGAATTCGATAATAGCCGAAGCGGTAGGGACTTACGTGACATTAGGAATTCTGATTTTTTCTGGCGTAATTAAACCAGTCCCTATGCAGGTCATTCCCATTACGGGGATGATTGCTGGAAATGAAATGGTGGCAGTTGGCTTATGCTATAAAGCGTTGAATGATAGCTTTAATGATCTGCATCAACAAGTTTTAGAAAAGTTGGCTTTGGGTAGTGATATTAAAACTGCATCGATGTCAATTTTAAGAAGGAGCATTAAGACTGCGATGCAGCCTACGATAGATTCGGCTAAAACTGTAGGATTAGTAAATTTGCCAGGAATGATGTCCGGCTTAATTTTTGCTGGTGTAAATCCCATTTATGCAATTAAGTATCAGATTATGATTACATTTATGTTGCTTTCTGCCACTGGCCTTGGAGCCGTGATTAGTGGCTATTTGGCTTATAAAAATTACTTTAATGATAGGATGCAATTGAAATAGGCAGTATGATAAAAATAATTTTCTACATTTAGATTTAGTTAAGTTATATTTCATAAGCGTTTGTAAAGGTGATTTAAGTTAACTTAAATCATATAGTAAAATTTGAGTTAAAATGAATTTAATTTTTCCAGCTATTGTAAATATCAATTTTGTCATGTTTAGATAATTTAGCCATAAATAAAAACCCCGAAATTCATGTCCGATTTTCGGGGTTCATATCATGATCAAAGTTTGAGCTTCATTATTTTATTGGGCTGATTTTTGTTTTAAAAACTGCTGTTTTTTCATCATTTGTTTTTGCAACTGCTTGGCATCGTTAACTGACATTACTTTCCAGTTGGAGGGAATAGAAAAAATATATTCTCTGTGTTTTAACTCCTTGTCATGACCAAAGACGCCAAACATTATTTGATTAAAGGTATTGCTATAGGTGTAGCGAGTAGTCTTAATCGTTACTTTTGGTTGGCTGCTTCGTTTTACTTTTGTCGATACTTTATCTAATTTAATAGATTTTGGCTTCTTTTGAAGCTGACCAGTTTTATAAAGGTAAACTTTTTCAGTTCCATTACCTAAAGGCTGATAAAGCAAAATTGGCAGGCGAGGAGTAGCACTGGAAACTAGAGTGTTAGTGCTTGAGGTTGTTTTAGTTTTCATTCCCCAGTGATTATAATCATGTTCTACAATGCCGACAACACAAAGAATTGTTATGATTAATGATAGCCATGCAATAAAAGTATGCCTTTTTCCAGGGATGATATTAAAGTAAATAAACATAATTGCAGCTACGATTAGAATTAAAAGTATCATTTAACCATCCACCTTTTCTTGATGTTCACGTGCTCGATTGCCCTTCTTTAAGAAGAATGCAAGAACTAATGCGATTAATGAGAAGAGGATACTCATTGCAAATGAAGCATGAAAACCGTCTAAAGTTGCACTGATTGCTCTAGTCTTGTATTCAAGTGGCAGTGCATGAAGTAAAATTTTACCAGGCATATTATTATTGGTAGTTGTAGTTAAAACAGAGACTAGAATTGCAGTACCAATTGAACTTAATACCTGTCTGAAAGTATTGTTAACAGCTGTACCGTGAGAAATTTTGTTTAATGGCAAAGAATTCATGCCGGAAGTAGTAACATTCATCATTACCAAAGCTACACCGACCATTCTGATTGCATAAAGAATGATAATCATCGTGTACGAACTTTGCTCAGTTAAAAAGACAAATGGAATGGTTCCAATGGTCAACAAAGTCATACCAGTAATTGCCATTTTACGTGCACCATATTTGTCGAATAAACGGCCAGTAATTGGCGACATAATACCAATCATCAATGCACCAGGTAGTAACATTAAACCTGAATGGAAGGCAGAAACGCCACGCAAATTTTGAATATATAATGGTAAAACCATTTCAATGCCGACCATCGCTAAGTTGGTGATACCACTTAAGGCAGCTGCCAGTGAAAATTCAAAGTGTTTAAAAACGGTAATGTCCAAAAATGGGTCATCCATTTTCAATTGGCGGATACCGAATAGGATTACAAATATAATTCCAAATCCAATAAATCCTAAAATCTCGGGATTGGTCCAGCCTTTGTTACCAGCTTCTGAAAAACCATACAACAGACTTCCGAAGCCTAGAGTAGAGGTTGTTACTGACCAAACATCAATTTTTTCTTTCTTAGTTGGTAAAACATCTTTAATTAAAAAGAAAGCTAAGATAATTACTATTCCCGCAATTGGGGCAATGATGCTGAAGAGGTAACGCCAAGAAAGGTTATCAACAATCCAACCAGATAATGTTGGTCCAATTGCCGGTGCTAAGCCAATAACAATCCCAACAGTTCCCATTGCTGCACCACGCTTATTAGCTGGGAAGATAGAAAGCATAATTGTTTGTAAAAGTGGCATAGTAACACCAACGCCTAATCCCTGAATGATTCTCCCAGCAAGCAGGGTGCCAAAGTTGGGTGCAATTGCGGCGATCACTGTTCCAATAAAGAAGATTGACATGGCTGACAAATACATTTTTCTTGAACCGAAGCGATTGATTAGCCATGCAGAAATTGGGATCATAACACCATTAACTAACAGAAAGGCTGTTGAAAGCCATTCAGCAGTTGCGGTGCTGATGTTAAATGAACGCATAATTGAAGGAAGCGCTGTTGAAAGCAGTGTTCCGTTTAATACAGTACAGAAAGAACCTATAATTAAAACTAAAACTAGTAGGTTTCGATTATAAGCTTTTCCATGAATATCCGTTGGTTGCTTATTCATGTAATGTTCCTTTCTCTTATAAAAGTTAACTATAAAAACTATAGGCTTAAAATTCATTATTGTCAAATAATCTTACAAGTAAGTTAGATAAATTAACACTAGTGTTGCAAAAGATAACAACAATATATAAAATATAACTATACTGTAAGGTGGTATCAGGATGAAATCTAAAAAAATTATGCATGACATTTTTCAAAATTTAGAAATTGGAATCGGTGAAGTTAGTAAATTGACTGGTGTTTCGCAAAGGCAATTGCGCTATTGGGAAACTAAGGGCTACATTAAGCCGATTTCAGATGATCAAAGTGGTGTGCGCCGCTATAATTTAGCGACCTTGTATCTAATTGTTTTTATCAAGGAACAATTAGATGAGGGCTTTACGTTGTCTGCAGCCTTTGAGCATTCAAAGGATATACGGTTGAAGAGTAGAATTGTTCATCAATTTTTCAGAGAAACTTTTGATGATGTTAAGGTTACTGATTCTACAAAGGGCTATGGGGAAATTGACTTAGGTGAATTTCAGGCTGAAGATGGCAGCATGCACCATTTCAAAGGTGTTGTAGATGAAAAAGGACAATACGTTAAGATGGATGAATAATGCAATTTTGATTTAGCTATTTTGCACTTTGTGTGTAAAAATGAACCACTTATTTGAGGTTTAAGTACAAAAGGGCTTCTTTTCTGTATTCTGATTATGAATTCAGAAAGGAAGTCTTTTTATGTTAATTGAAACTTTTAATCTAACTAAAAAATATGGTAAGAAGTTAGCTTTGAACAAGGTTAATTTGAAGATTAATCGTGGACAGTTGGTAGCTTATTTGGGCACGAATGGTGCAGGTAAATCTACTACTATTAACATCCTGATTGGCCTATTGAAACCAACTAGTGGCACTATCACGTATGCTAAGGATCTAAAAATCGGGGTAGTCTTTCAGAATAGTGTTTTAGATGATGTATTGACTGTCAAAGATAATCTATATTTAAGGGCAAGGATGTACAAAACTTTTTCTAAAGAGTGGTTAGAAAAATTGATTGGGTTGATTGGTATTAGAAGTTTCCTCAATCAAAAATACGGTACTTTGTCTGGTGGGCAAAAAAGAAGAGTGGATATTGCTAGAGCGTTAATTGATCATCCAGATATCTTATTTTTGGATGAACCAACAACAGGGTTAGATTTACAAACAAGAATTGTTATCTGGGATTTATTGCAAAAGCTTCAAAAAGAACAGGGGCTGACTATTTTCTTAACTACGCACTATTTAGAGGAAGCCGAAAATGCTGATCAGATGTATATTTTGGAAAATGGCAATGTCTTAGCAGAAGGCTCTGCAGAAGAAATTAAAGAGATGTATGCACCCAATCGGCTGCTAATTCGCCTAAAACAAGGGCAAACTTTTTCTACTAATTTTAAACAAATTTCTAAGTCAGATGATCAAATTGAAATCGATGGGCTTAATAGTAATCAGGTCATAGACCTTTTACATAAGTTTGAAGATAAGATTGATACATTTGAATATCGAAAAGGGTCAATTGATGATGCATTTATCAAGATTGCTGGAAAGGAGCTTCAATAATGTTCGCCTTAATGAAGAGAAATATCAAAATTTATTTTGCTAATAAACCAGGTGTAGTAATGTCATGTTTTGGTGCACTAATTTCATTTGTAATTTATATTGGATTTTTACAACAAAATCTTGTTGATTCTTGGCAAAATGTTAGTCATGCAAAACAATTATTGGACCTCTGGATGCTTGGCGGTATTGTTTCAATTGCAGGCATTACTACTTCGTTTCAAGCACTTGGTCAAATGGTGAAGGATAGGGAAAGCCGAGCAATTGATGATATGAAGTTAACGAATTTAACTCCAATTAGTGAAAGCATGGCCTACGTAGCTTCAGCATTAATAATAAGCTTCTTGATGCAGGTTATTACTTTTCTAGTGATGGCAATTTACTTTTCAGTGGTTGATAAGGTGAATATTCAATCAACTGTATATTGGTCAGCATTAGGTTTTATGTTATTAGGTGCAATTGGCGCAACTTTATTAAACTTAGTTATCGTTTTATTTATCAATTCTTCAACAACGTTTAGTCGTTTGTCGGCGGTAATTGGAGCAGCAGCTGGATTTATGGTTGCAACTTACATGCCTTATGGAACTTTATCAAAAACTGCGCAAAATATAGTAAAATTGTTTCCAAGTAGTTATGAAGCGGGAAGTTTTAGAAGCTTGCTCTTAAATAAATTAAGTCAGGAAGATGTTCCAGATGAAATGCGTCAAAAATTGATTGAATATTTAGGGATTCATTTTAAATTTGGGTCTCATCAATTAACTAACGGGGATAATGTATTGGTAATAATAGCTATGTCACTCTTATTGACAGTTATAGTAATATGTCTCGCAGTCATGCTTGATAGAAGGAAGAACTAACACGTGAATGTAGAATTTCAGTCAGATTCTAATTTGAAAAAAGATCAAATTAAGATCAAAGTAATTTCTTTAGAGGAAACAGCAGAAGTAAAAAATTTATTGGCTTATATTCAAGATTTTGGTAAAAAGGTAGATTCAATTCTGCCGGTAAAAACTGAAGATCGGATTTTAACTATTAAAATTGAAGAAATTATCAAAGTTGAGGTTGAAAAAACAGAATTAACTTTTTATACCAAAAGTGCTGTCATTAAAACTACAGGTCGCTTATATCAAGTTTTAGAGAAATTAAATAATGATTTTGTACAGGTATCAAAACATGGGATTATTAATTTGAATTATCTTGAAGCACTCGAGGCGGGATTTACGGGCAATATGATTGCAAAACTGGCTTTTAAACAGAAGACTGATGTTTCAAGAAGATATTTACCTGAATTAGAAAAGAAACTGGGATTATAAAATGAAAATTTGGCATAAAATTTTAGATTTTTTTGTAACTGGAATGGGATTTGGTGCAATTACTTGCTTGCTTATTTTAGGAATAGTATCAAATAGTGTAGGTGCAATTAATATCCCATTAATGAGCGTAATTGTTGTTTTCATTTGTAGTGGTTTGATTGGTGAATTGAGTTTTCTATTTGATACTAATCTGTCATATTTAATTGCGTTGTTGTTACATTTAATTGGTACATTTACGTTGTTTTCTATTATGATGCTTTTCAATCATTGGCTTATAGATTGGCAAACTTTATGTATCTTCATTTTTGTATATATCATAATTTGGATTGTGATTAGATTGACGCAAGAAAAAGATATTCAAAAAATTAATCGTCAGATTAAAAAGCGGAATGGTAAAGATGGATGAATAATGCAATTTAAAAGGAAAATCTTCCATTAGTGTATGTGCTACAAGTAAATCGTAGTTCACATATATTAATATGGGAGAAAAAGAATGAAGAAACGATTTTTAATTGCAGGTGCTTCTGCTGTGATGGTGACCTTGTCATTAACTGCATTGAATTCCAAGCCAGTTAAGGCAGCCAAAAATGCCGTTGATTTTATGACATATCTATCTAAAAACAAATCTTTGACTAAAGGGCAAAGGAGTTCCGCTAGATCAGCAGTGAAATTATTGAAAACAGGTCGCTTAGGTAAAAAGCCTAAGGCAAGTTGGTACAATGAATACGTTGACTTGCATTCAAATGATGATGCAACTAGTGCAAAGAATATTAAAGCTGTATTGCCTTATTTGAATAGTGTCAATAGAGCACGTAGAAGTGAAGGGGTTCGGTCATTAAAGGTGTCACCACTTTTGACAGCAGCCTCAATGTTAAATGCTGACTATCAAAAACGTGGTAGCTTAAAGCATACTCATTATTTCAAGTCGATTGGTTTGGAAAACATCGCTACTCAAAGTGTGGGTTTAGATCCGGTTGATACTTGGTTCTCTGAAAAGAAAAGTTGGAATTATGATGTAAAAAAGAATCATTCGTTGAAGCCGGCGAAGTATAGTCCAACTTGGACGGCAACTTATGATGCGGCCGTAGAGGGCACGAATGGCTATAAAGTGGCAGGACACTACTTGAATTTGATTAACAGAAATTATAGAGTAATGGGCTTTGCCAATGTAAGCAATACTGGTTATGGAAATGCTGATTCATATTTAGGAAGCAGTAAAGGTGCAGGAATTAGCGTTGCCAAGTACAAGGCATTGGTAAATGCTTGGGCTAATAAATAAAAATATACACTAAAAAGGAAGCAGTCTTTTGAAATTGCTTCCTTTTTAAAATTCTGTATTTAAATTTTATTTTGCCTTTGCTTCTTGATATTTCTTAATTCCTGGCAAGATTAAACCTAATGCAATCAAAATGATTGGCGTCAAGATATTAAGGAATAAGGTAAATGGATCTGGTGAGTAAATACCCAAGATACAACATACAGCAGTAACTACAAAACACCAAATACCGGCAGTATAGGCTAAGCCTTGATGTTTAGTCATTTGATAAGTAGTGTTGAACTTTTGCTGCTGTTTTCTTAAAGCGACATATGCCGCAAATACCCAAAGGTAACGAAGTGGCATAGTAGTTGAATTTAATTTAACTAATTGTGCCATAACAGCTTGAGCATTTGGTACTAAAGCTTGAATAGCAATTAAGCCACCAGAGAGGACAACAACCATCCAGATACCGTTGATGTAAGCACCATGCTTGTTGAGTTTTAATAAGCCCTTTGGAATAAATTCTTTAGCTTCTTTACTACCCAAAAGCATTCTAAGTGGTGCATCGATACTGATTACTAATGTTGAGAATTGACCGATTACGTTACACCATGAATAGATGTACATGAACAAGCCGCCAACATGGTAATATTCGCCCAGCTTGTCAAATGCCATGTAGGCACCATTAGAGATGTATTCGTTAAGGTTGGCATTAACCACCTTAGGGTCAAACATTAATGCCATGGCAAAAGTACCTAAAATAGCAGATACCATAACCATGATTGCTAAAGCCATCATAGCCTTAGGGAAGTTTTTGGAAGGATCCTTAACCTTATTAACATAAGGGGAGATCTTTTCACAACCACCAACGGCAAATACTAGGATTGAAAGAGAAGTAAAGTATTTTACGTTGAAGGTTGGCATCAAATTCTTCCAGTTAAAGTCAATACTGTGGAAACCAGCAGAAGGATTAATAGCTGGTGCGGTAAACATCATAATGATGAATAAGATTGACATGATAAACATTGAAGAACCAGCAATTGTTGCTAGGCCTTTCAATACTGGAATACCACGACTTGCAACCCAACAGAAAAGCAAGAAGACTACTAATGTAGCAAATTGTGTCCAAGCGGTAGGTAAGCCATCATACCATTTTGTATTTCCGAAGATACCCCAGGCCATCGCTCTTAAACCACCAGTACCTTTACTGGAAATATAAACAACGTGGCAAGCCCAGTAGGTCCAACCTGCGTAGTAGGCCCATTTTGCGCCCATAGTGGCATTTACCCAAGAGGAAACCCCACCTTCAGCATTCTTGAAGTAGCTCCAAGTTCACCAACCATTAAGGCATAAGGGACAAAGTAGAGAAGGAACATGACGATCCAGCTAAAGACAACCTTTGTCCCGTCAAAGTAGACGTACCCATTAACAACGTTACCAAAGCCCCACACGGTAGAGAAGGCCATCATTGCTAGGGTGGTCCACATCATCTTTTTGGAATTATTTTGTGATTCGACCATAAAATTTCTCCCTATTACTATTTATATATTTATGTGAACTTTTTAATTATATAACAGAAGCGTTTTCAAAGCCTTGTTGTTCAGGAAATTTTTTAATAATTAGATGTTTCATTTGATAAATTTGTGCTAAAATGAACGTGATTTTTTCATATGGGAGGATTAATAAGGATGTTAAAAGGGAAAAAGATGTTATTAACTTTTGTGGCCAGTGCTGCATTAGTTGGTGGTGTTTTTGCCATTAGTCAAAGCAAGGTAGATGCCAAAAGCTACAGCAAGGCAGTTACTAAGATTGCTGGCAATGGTAATTACGCTATTTATCATAATGTATCTAAAAAAGGACCATCAGGTGCATTTTCAAATACCAAGTACTTTAAGCATGGTCAAATTCAATCTAAGAAGTATGTTTCTACCAAGAAAGGTAACTTCTGGTACATTATTGTCGATGGACGCAATGTAGGTTGGGTAAGTCAAAACTTTTTTGCTAGAAACCAAATTTCAGTAGCTCAAGATGTTAGCTTAGTTCACAACAGCAACTACAGTTTTCCAACTAGGGATGCAATTAACTATGCAACAGATGGACAAGGTACTGCAATTAATCCGGATAAGGTTAATGTTTCACATAGCTCTGTTAGTTCAAGCCGTGCCGGCACTACTAAGGTAGATTATTCATATGGCAGGGCAAAGGCAAGCGTTAATGTAACTGTTCGTTCAGATACAAATGAAGGAATTACTAGTGCAGGTGCTTCTGTTAAGAGTGGTCCTAAGGCAGTTCATACTTGGAATGGTGGCTCAAAGGGATCATCAAGAAATTGGAATCAGGCACACGGTTATCGTTCAGAAACTAGCTCAAATAGCTATTCAGGTAACGGCATGACTTTGCGCACTCGTTTGTTCCAACCACGTTTTGTCAGCTTAGGCTATGGTCAAGCTGCTGATGCAATGGGACAAGTTGGGGTAATTCCTGAAGGTATTACTGTTAATGATGGTATTTTTACAGCTTCTATGTACACTAGCAGTAGCGACTCAAGAGGACATCTTGTTTCTTACAACTTGAATGCAATTAAGAGTAAATATGCTGCTCAAAACTTAACTACTATGGGATGGAGCACTTTTAGAAGCTACGCAAACAATATTAAAGTTTCACCATACATTAAGCTAGGTCATGGTCAATCACTTGGCTCTTCTTCAAGCTACATTTATGTTTTGGCTAATAACAATAAGACTGCTAATTCAACAGCTTCAGAAGAAATTATGCAAGTAAGAAAGAGTGATATGAAGATTAACAAAATCTGGACTGTTAAGACCTGGAACGGCAGCAGTGCATATCCTCGTTACTTCCATAATGCAACCTTTGTTGGCGACAACACTATGTATGCATTGTTCCACAATGGTGGTCGTCACCAATATGAATACTGGAAGTTAACTAGAAATGGTGACACTTGGACTCCAGAAGAAATCGGTGCTACTCAAAGTAATTTCGTAACTGGTTCACCAGTTCAAGGTTTTGCTTATGACAGCAACCACAATCAATTCTATATTGGTTTTAACGACTACATCTTCCGTGTAGCAGCAAATGGTACTTATAAGGGTAGCCATCATTTCAACACTCGCCGTGAAATTGAAGGCTTATCTGTTTCAGGCTCAACTTTGTACACTGAGTTAGCACAACGTGCTGAGTTGATGACTACAAGCACTAAATAATTGTGATATTGAAAAAGGCATTCCGTGAGGAATGCTTTTTTGGTATAAAAAAAGAAGAATACCGAGATGGCGGTATTCTTCAACATGTAGTTATATGGGCCCCCTGGGAGTCGAACCCAGATTCTAAGAACCGGAATCTTATGTGCGATCCATTACACTAAGGGCCCAGATGATTCACAAGTGGTAGTATATCAAAAAAAGTAATGAAATAAAAATGATTTTACTCGATTTACGACTTTTTTAAAATCGTGTATCTTTTTCTTGAATTACGAAAAATACATTGTTATACTAACAGTGTCGATTGGGAAATGTATGAATTGAATGAAAAGTACGTTTCTCTTATATTTTTAAGCATTCTGGGACACAAAACGACACGTAGGTGGTCGATAGATGTCCCATGGAAAGGAGGGAACGATGGATTCGGACTTTTCTTTGCTCGAAGCGCTCGTTCCCGACGTCTTAAAGATTCTTCGACAAAGGTATCTTGTCCTTGAGCAGATTTCGCTACATGCGCCAATTGGACGCCGGAGTGTTGCTCAGCATTTAGGGCTTTCAGAGAGAAACATCAGAACTGAGACTGAGTACTTAAGTCAATTAGGATTGATTGAAACAAAAAGTTTTGGGATGTTTTTAACTGAAAAGGGTGAGAAAACATTAAAAGATGCAGGACCATTGCTTGATCGCCTCTTTAATGCCGGTGAAACGGAAGTAGCATTAGCCAAAAAATTAGGGATTGAAAGAACATTGATCGTCCCTGGTAATGCGGATTTCCAAGACCGAGTATATGAGGAGATGGGAGAAAAATTAAGTTCAGCTTTGAATTTACTCTTGCCTTTAGGCCATTCAATAGTTACAATTCTAGGTGGAGCGGCGTTAGCTAGATCTGCTAAGTATTTATCACCAGATTTAGCTAACAATCGCCAGTTGGAATTTGTTCCAGGTCGAGGAGCTTTGGGCGAAAATGTAGAGACGCAAAGTAATACAATCGTCCAAGAAATGGCTGCTAAGACTTCAGGTACTTATAAGACATTATATTTACCTGAGCAGGTCTCAGATGATGCTTACAAATCTTTGATTCGTGAGTCCTCGATCGCAGATGTTCTGCAAGACATTTCTCAAAGTGATGCTGTGATTCATGGTATTGGGTTAGCTCAAGAGATGGCACAGCGCAGAGGCTATAATTCAATTAAGCTATCTGAACTTCGTGAGAAGAGAGCCGTCACCGAATGTTTCGGGTGTTTCTTCGATGAATATGGCAAGGTTATTGACCGCATCACCCAGGTTGGATTGCAGTTCGAGAACTTATACAAAATACCCCACATATTTGCTTTTGCTTGTGGTGCCCGAAAGGCTCAAGCAATTAAAGCTTATATGCCTAATGCGCCTCATCAAACCTGGCTAATCACTGATGAGGGCGCCTCAAATATGATTTTAAAGGGGAAATGAAATCCCGTTTAAAATAAATGTTGTTTATAGTTCTTAAGGAGGACTTTAGGTTATGACAGTTAAAATTGGTATTAACGGTTTCGGCCGTATCGGTCGTTTAGCATTCCGTCGTATTATGGACCTTGGCGAAAAGTCAAAGGACATTGAAGTTGTTGCTATCAACGACTTGACTACTCCAGCAATGCTTGCTTACTTGCTTAAGTACGACACTACTCATGGTACTTTCAACCACGAAGTTTCATCAACTGAAGATTCAATCGTAGTTGACGGTAAGAGTTACCACGTATACGCAGAACCACAAGCACAAAACATTCCATGGGTTAAGAACGATGGTGTTGACTTTGTTCTTGAATGTACTGGTTTCTACACTAGCAAGGCTAAGTCACAAGCTCACATCGATGCAGGTGCTAAGCGTGTATTGATCTCAGCTCCAGCTGGTAACGACTTGAAGACTATCGTTTACTCAGTAAACGAAGACACTTTGACTGCTGATGACAAGATTGTTTCAGCTGCTTCATGTACTACTAACTCACTTGCACCAATGGCTAACGCTTTGGACAAGGAATTCGGTATCGAAGTTGCTACTATGACTACTATCCACGCATACACTGGTACTCAAATGACTTTGGATGGTCCTTCACGTAGTGGTAAGGAACAAGACGCTCGTGCTGCTGCTGAAAACATCATTCCTCATACTACTGGTTCAGCTAAGGCTATCGGCTTGGTATTGCCTAACTTGAACGGTAAGATGAACGGTCACGCACAACGTGTTCCAGTTCCAGATGGCTCAGAAACTGAATTAGTATCAATCTTGAGCAAGAAGGTTACTGCTGACGAAGTTAACGAAGCTATGAAGAAGTACGAAAGCCCATCATTTGCTTACAACGGTGACCACATTGTTTCTAGCGATGTTCTTAACATGACTGCTGGTTCAATCTTTGACCCAACTCAAACTATGGTAACCACTGCAGGTGACAAGCAATTAGTTAAGACTGTTGCTTGGTACGACAACGAATACTCATTCACTTGCCAAATGGTACGTACTTTATTACACTTTGCAACTCTTTAATCATTAATTTTAATTAACTGATTATATAGTTAAGTGGTAATTGAGAAGGCGGAGGGAGATTCTTCCTTCCGCCTTTTTTTGAAGAAAAAATATCAAAATAATCGGAGGATTATAATGGCTAAATTAATCGTTGACGATCTTGATGTTAAGGGCAAAAAGGTCTTAGTACGTGTAGACTTTAACGTGCCAATTAAGGATGGCGTTATTGGTGACGACAACCGTATCGTTGCTGCACTTCCAACTATTAAGTACATCATTGAACACGGTGGCAGGGCTATCTTACTTAGCCACTTAGGTCGTGTTAAGTCAGATGCTGACAAGAAGGAATTATCATTAAAGCCAGTTGCTGAACGTTTAAGTGAACTTCTTAAGAAGCCTGTAACTTTTGTACCATCAAACGAAGGTAAAGAAGTTGAAGACGCTATCAACAACATGAAGGATGGAGACGTTATCGTTCTTGAAAACACTAGATTCCAAGACATCGACAACGACTTTGGTAAGCGTGAATCAGGTAACGATCCTAAGCTTGGCGAATACTGGGCAAGTCTTGGCGACATGTTTGTAAATGATGCATTTGGTACTGCTCACAGAAGTCATGCTTCAAACGTTGGTATCGCAACTGCTATGAAGGAAGCTGGCAAGCCTGCAGCAGCTGGTTACTTGCTTGAAAAGGAAATCAAGTTCTTAGGTGATGCTGTTGAAAACCCAGTACACCCATTCGTAACTATTCTTGGTGGTGCTAAGGTTTCAGACAAGATTGGTGTTATCGAAAACTTAATTCCTAAGTCAGACCACATTTTAATCGGTGGTGGTATGGCTTACACATTCTTAGCAGCTCAAGGCCACAGCATTGGTAAATCATTATTTGAAGCTGACAAGGTAGACCTTGCTAAGGAATTACTTGCTAAGGCTGGCGACAAGATCGTTCTTCCTGTAGATAACGTAGCCGCAACTGAATTCTCAAATGATGCTTCACGTGAAGTTGTTGGTGATGATATTCCTGACAACATGATGGGTCTTGACATCGGTCCTAAGACTGTTGAAAAGTTCAAGGAAATCTTGAAGGATGCTAAGACTGTTGTTTGGAACGGCCCAATGGGTGCATTCGAAATGCCTAACTTCGCTGAAGGTACTTTGGAAGTTGGTCGTGCATTGGCAGACCTTAAGGATGCAACTACTATCATCGGTGGTGGTGACTCAACTGCTGCTGCTAAGCAATTAGGCATTGCTCCTAAGATTACCCACATTTCTACCGGTGGTGGTGCTTCACTTAACTACCTTGAAGGTAAAGAATTGCCAGGTATCGCTTGCGTTTCAGACAAATAATAGTAAGGAAAGGACAATAGATTAATGAGTCGTACACCAATTATTGCTGGTAACTGGAAGTTACATATGAATCCAGAACAAACTACTGAATTCGTTAACGCTGTTAAGGATAAGTTACCAGACCCAAGTAAGGTTGAATCACTTATTTGTGCACCTGCAGTTGACCTTGACGCTTTGAGAAAAGCTGCTGAAGGCTCAAACTTACATATCGGTGCAGAAAACTGTTACTTTGAAGACGAAGGTGCTTACACTGGTGAAACTTCACCTAAGGTCTTGAAAGAAATGGGTATGGACTACGTAATTATTGGTCACTCAGAACGTCGTGGTTACTTCCACGAAACTGACGAAGACATTAACAAGAAGGCTAAGGCAATCTTTGCTAATGGCTTGAAGCCAATCATTTGCTGTGGTGAATCACTTGAAACTCGTGAAGCTAACAAGCAAGAAGACTGGGTAGTTGCTCAAATTAAGGCTGCTTTAGACGGCTTAACTGCTGAACAAGTATCTTCACTTGTTATTGCCTACGAACCAATCTGGGCTATCGGTACTGGTAAGACTGCTTCATCAGATCAAGCTGAAGAAATGTGCAAGACTATTCGTGAAACTGTTAAGGACTTGTACAACGAAGAAACTGCAGAAAACGTTCGTATTCAATACGGTGGTTCTGTAAAACCAGCTAACGTTAAGGAATTAATGGCTAAGCCTGATATTGACGGTGGCTTGGTTGGTGGTGCTTCATTAGTACCAGAATCATTCTTAGAATTGGTAAACTACCAAGACTAATTCATAAAAAATAATTTAGATTAATAATCTAGAATTTTTAGGGTCAAATCATTAGATTTGGCTCTTTTTTATATAGTTTGATAGTTAAAAACAAGTTCGTTGATAAAGTAAATAAAAATGATCAAGCCATTGATAAATCACTTGATCATTTCACTATATTTTTTAATAGAAATTAAAGTTGTCTTGTTTAGAAAAATAGATGTACTAAGTTAAATAACAAATTATTAAGCTATAAGCTAGCTCTAAAGACATTATTTAGCTGTCTTTAAAGTAAAATAATAACATCTAGCCCTTGTATTTTTGGCTGAACGAAGTATAATAAGCTATGGAGATTAAATCAAATTAGATTTAACCTTCATTATTCAGTCTCTGCCTAATAATTCCTTATTACTTAATAAATATAAACTTTATGGCAGAAGATACATCTATATCTATATCACTTTCTAGAAGAGCAGTTATGAAAATTTTCATGACTGCTTTTTTTGTTTAATTTGGATTTACCTCAAATCCAATTGGCGGAAAACTAGGCAGTTTCAAAGGCGTAACATGCCATTGTGTAAATAGAACGGATGTCAAAAGAATAAAGGGGACGTCTTCAGGCTTAGTAATATCACAAATTAAAACGCCTCCGCGATCTCCCATGATTGTTTGGACACTTGCTACACTCTTGATTCCAGAACGAAAAGTATAAGTACCACGTTTAATACTACCTGTAACAATATACTTTAATTGGGTCAAATAGAATATGTTTGCAGTAGGTGTGTTTAACTTTTTTACGCCTACTAAAGAGTGGTTGACGACATCAATTGTGAACGAAGCAATTAGGCCCGCACCATCAGAAAACAGACGTCCCACTTCCTGTTTACGGAAATTATTTAGATATAAAGTGTGATTTGGATTATCAAGATTGCCTTGAATAAAAAATTCAGCTTTTCCATTTTGATTAAGCACAGGAATTTGACCGTAATCCTTTTCCTGATTAAGTTCTAGCCAAAATCGCATACTTACTCACCTCATAACTTTAAATATTGTTATTATCTGCAATAAATTTATTTAAAATATAAGCTACTCCATCTTCATTGTTTCTCTTGGTGACTACCTGAGCTATTTTCTTAATAGCTGGAATCGCATTGCCCATCGCAACGCCAGTACCTGCTGCTCGGATCATACTCTCATCATTTAAATTATCACCGATTGCAGCGATTTCCTCAGGCTTGATACCTTTTAACTTGGCATAATCAAGTAAGGCAAGACCTTTTTGAGCATGTTGGTCATTGATTTCAATATTAGAAGATGAACTTGAAGTTACTACTAGATCGCCCATTGTAGCGATTTCTTTTTTGATATCGGTAAAAGCTTCATGTCCCCGAGAGTCAAAAGCAATGATTTTCATTACTTCTATTTTAGGATCTTGCAATAAATTATCGAAACTGTGGATTTGTTTCATATTCATAATAGTCTTATTACCAGCAGAAATTGCTACAGCTTGACGAAAATCAAGTAGAGGATTTAGATCTACCATTAAATGAGCTACATTTGAAATACGTTGATCTAGATTTTCACTATAAACCTGATTGGCAGTTAAAATTTCAAAGTAAAAGCCTGCTCGATGTAGTAAATGCACTAGCTGTTGTGCTTTTGCCTTGGGAATGCTGTGTTTGATCATTAATTGCTCATTTTCGTCAAAAACCAAGGCACCATTAAGATTGATAAAACCGGTATGCAAATCAGCATCTTTGAGAATTGAACGTGATTCGCGTGGGGCCCGGCCAGTCGCAATTAAAAATTCAATGCCGCTACTTTGTGCATTTTTCACAGCTTTTGCATTAGCAGCAGAAACAGCCATCTCTGAATTAAACAATGTGCCGTCAAGATCACAAGCAACTAATTTGATCATAATTTCTCTCCCATTTAGTATTAAATTAATGATACCATAAAGAGGAGAAGAAAAGAGGGTGTAAGACTTGGCTAAAGAATTAATTGGCAACGATTGGGATCAAGTATTGGATCCTGTTTTTGCAAGTGAGAAATATCACGAATTGCATAATTTTTTAAAAGAAGAATATTCTACTAAACAAATTTATCCTGATATGTATCATATTTTTACGGCTTTTAAATTAACGCCGTTTGCTAAAACTAAAGTGGTAATTTTGGGTCAAGATCCATATCATAATCCTGGTCAAGCTAATGGAATGAGTTTTTCCGTCATGCCAGGTACAACTTTGCCGCCATCACTTAAAAATATCTATAAGGAACTCTATGATGATGTCGGAGCTCGGCCTGTTAATCACGGTTACTTAAAAAAGTGGGCCGATCAAGGTGTGCTTTTGCTGAATGCGGTTTTGACGGTACCGTATGGGCATGCTAACGGTCACCAAGGCAAAGGTTGGGAAGATGTGACTGATACTGCAATTAAGGCTCTGAGTGAGCGTGGAAAAGTCGTCTTTATTTTGTGGGGTCGATTTGCTCAAAACAAGATTCCATTAATTGATCAAAGTAAGAATTTTATCATTAAATCATCACATCCAAGTCCATTTTCGGCTGATCGAGGGTTCTTTGGCTCGCGACCGTTTTCGCGGTGTAATATGGCATTGAAGAACTTTGATGAAACGCCGATTGACTGGCAATTGCCAGAAACGATAAGTAAATCTGATTTAGCATAAGAGGTAAAAAATGAGCGTATTTTCATTATTCAAAAAACAAGTTGAAGCAGCAAAAGATAAGAAAAGAATTGTTTTTCCAGAAAGCGATGATTTAAGAATTCTTACTGCCATAGCTAATTTGAAACAAGATGGCATTATCGAACCAATTTTAATTGGAAATCCAGATGAGATTGCTAAGTTAGCTAAAGAAAATAATTTAGACTTAGCTGGTGTTAAGATCTATGACCTCAATCATTATGATGAACTTGATCAAATGGCAGCGGAATTTGTTAAAGCTAGACGAAAAGATACCAGTATTGCTGAAGCAAAGCTCAAGTTAGCTCAAGGTAATTACTTTGGTACCATGTTGGTGAAGATGGGAAAAGCAGACGGTATGGTTTCCGGTGCTGCTCACTCAACGGCTAACACTGTTTTGCCAGCTTTACAATTAATTCATGCAGCTAAGGGGATGCATCGAGTATCCGGCGCTTTCGTAATGGAAAAGGGCGATGAGCGTTACATTTTTGCCGACTGTGCCATCAACATTAATCCTGATGAAGAAACTTTAGCTGAAATTGGCTATCAATCTGCTCTGACTGCCAAGATGGCCGAAATTGATCCTAAGGTCGCATTTTTGAGCTTTTCAACTAAGGGTTCAGCCGAAGGACCAATGGTTGATAAGGTACATGATGCAGCAGCTATGTTCCAAAAGGATCATCCAGAAATTCCAGCTGATGGTGAATTGCAATTTGATGCCGCTTTTGTACCTGCAGTTAGTGAAAAGAAAGCTCCAAACTCAAAGGTAGCTGGACATGCGAATGTCTTTGTTTTCCCAGAATTACAATCAGGCAATATCGGTTATAAGATGGTTCAAAGATTAGGTGGCTTCACTGCTGTTGGTCCAATTTTGCAAGGTTTAGCAGCTCCAGTGAATGACCTATCTCGAGGCTGCAGTGAACAAGATATTTATGATTTAGCAATTGTTACTGCCGCACAAGCTTTAGCAAAGGATGAAAAGTAATGACAAAGTTAGAAATTAATTCTGCTGATGGAATGCAGAAATTAGGTGCATCCCTAGCCAAAACGGCCCAGCCCCACGATTTATTACTATTAAATGGTGATTTGGGTGCAGGCAAGACAACCATGACTCAAGGATTAGGAAGAGCATTAGGCATACATCGGCCTGTTAAGAGTCCTACATTCACCATTGTGCGTGAATATCGAGAAGCTAAGTTGCCGCTCTTTCATATGGACTTTTATCGTTTGGAAAATGATGATTTATCCTCGATTGATTTGGAGGGCTATTTAGCAGAACCAGGTTTAGTGGTAATTGAATGGCCACAACTAGTAATGAATGATTTGCCAGATGAGTATTTGCAACTCACGATTACCAGAGTGGACGATAGTTGGGATTCAACTAAACGGGTTGTTGAATTTACTCCTCATGGTAAGCGCAATGAAGAATGGGTCAAAGCTGCGTTAACTGAATTTAATAAGTAAAGCAAAAATCTCTAGGATCAAAATTCCTAGAGATTTTTCATATCTGATAAACCAAATTTTTGATTGCTTCATCACCAAATTGCTCTTCTTGCTTGATTAAAATCCCAGCACATGCTTCACTATCACTTAATGCGTTATGGTGGTGCCACAATTCAACGTTTAAGGCCTCAGAAACTGTGTCTAATTTGTGGTCAGGCAGTTCTGGTTCGAGTAATTTACTGCTAGCTAAAGTGTCAATGACCAAATAGTGGGGCTCCTCAATACCGTAACGTGCCAGGCTTTGCCGCATGACATTAGTATCAAAGCGAGCGTTATGTGCGGCTACAAGCATTCCTGGTTGATACAATTCTTTAATGTGGGGCCAGACCTCTGCCATTGTTGGAGCGTTTTTAACGTCCTCAGCTGTAATTTGATGTATTTGAATATTTCGCGCGTCAAATGGCATTTGAGGATTAATTACTGTATAAAAGCGATCAACAATTTTATTATTTCTCACCATTACCAAAGCAAGTGAACAGGCACTTTCTGGATAATGGTTGGCTGTTTCAAAGTCCATTGCAATAAAATTCATAAAATTCTCCTTTTAAAAAAGTATATCATTAATATTAATGAAGCTAACGCCTTTATGCGGTAAAATAAAACAAGAAACTTTAAGGAGGCAACAGCGTGGAATTACTTGATTTGAAAGAAAAAGGGATTGATATTAAAGAGCAAATCCCATTAAGCAGATATACTTTTACTAAGACAGGTGGACCAGCTGAATATTTGGCCTTTCCTAAGACGACTGATGAAGTAGAACAATTAGTAAAAGTCACACGTGAAAATGAAATTCCATTAACAATTATTGGCAATGCCTCAAATCTAATCATCCGTGACGGCGGAATTGATGGGTTAGTAATTATTTTGACTGAATTAAAAGAGATTAAAGTAGAAGATAATCAAGTTACAGCTGATGCTGGTGCACGGATTATCGATACAGCTTTTGCGGCTGCTCATCATGGTTTGAGCGGAATGGAATTTGCTGCTGGAATTCCTGGTAGTATTGGCGGTGGTATTTTTATGAATGCTGGTGCCTATGGCGGTGAGATGCAAGAAGTAGTGCAAAGCGTTAATGTTTTAACCAGAGCAGGAGAATTTAAAACATATTCAAACGCAGAAATGAACTTTTCTTACCGGCATTCATTAGTTCAAGAAAATGGCGATATTGTATTAAGCGCCACTTTTGCACTCAAGTCAGGCGATAAGTTAGAGATCTTAGATCATATGCATTATTTAAATGCTTTACGTCGTTATAAGCAGCCACTTGAATATCCATCTTGTGGCAGTGTCTTTAAGCGGCCTACTGGGCACTTTGTTGGTCCGATGATTATTAAAGCTGGTTTACAAGGTAAACAAATCGGTGGCGCTCAAGATTCAATGAAACATGCAGGTTTTATCGTGAATAAAGGCGGTGCTACTGCAACAGATTATTTGAATTTAATTCATTTGATCCAAAAGGTAATTAAAGAAAAGTTTGACATTGACTTACACACAGAAGTTAGGATTATCGGCAAAGAAAAGTAAAATATTTTAGCAAAGACAAGCTACAGGCTGGAAGGCTTGCAGCTGTTTTTTATGTGAGGGATGGAAATGGATATTATCAAACTAAAACACATCACCAAAAAATATGATGATGGGTTTGTAGCATTAAAAGATATAAATTTAACTATTGAATCTGGTAAATTTTATTCACTACTTGGTCCTAGTGGCTCGGGAAAATCGACAATTTTGCGAATTATTGCTGGCTTTACTCAGCCATCTAGTGGTCAAGTCCTCTTTGATGGTAATGATATTACTGACCTTGATGCTTCAAAAAGACATATCAATACAGTTTTTCAAAATTATGCTTTGTTTCCACACCTGGATGTTTTTCAAAATGTGGCGTTTGGCTTGAAAATTAAGAAAAGACCAATGAGTGAAATCAAGCCAGCTGTTAAAGATGCTTTGCATATGGTTCGTCTAGACGGTTACGCTAACCGCGAAATTTCGGAACTTAGTGGAGGACAGCAGCAGCGTGTAGCTATTGCCCGGGCAATTGTTAATGAACCTAAGGTTTTACTATTAGATGAGTCGCTATCTGCTTTGGATAAACGTTTACGAAAAGACATGCAATTTGAATTACGGGCAATTCAGAAAAAGCTAGGCATTACCTTTATTTTTGTTACGCACGATCAAGAAGAAGCTCTATCAATGAGTGATGAAATTTTTGTTTTAAATGATGGGCAGATTCAACAAAGTGGTAATCCGGTAGCAATTTACGATGAGCCAGTGAATGACTTTGTAGCACGTTTTATTGGTGACTCCAATATTTTATCTGGTCGAATGATTCATGATTACGAAGTGGAATTTGCTAATAATAAATTTAAATGTGCCGATGGTGGGATGAAGCCTAATGAAAAGGTTGAAGTAGTTATTCGTCCCGAAGACTTGGATATTGTTAAACCAGAAGATGGGAAGATTGTGGTTACAGCACAGACGCAATTATTTTTAGGTGATCACTTTGAGATTAAGGCAATTGATGCCAATGAAAATGAATGGCTGATCCATTCTACTAATGGAGTTAAATTGGGACAACGTGTTGGGCTCTTTTTTGATCCAGAAGATATTCACGTCATGCGGTTAAATGAAAGCCAACACGATTTTGATGCTCGACTAGAAAAGTATGAGGCGGATGAAAATGAAAAATAAAAAGATGTTTTTTATGATTCCATATCTGCTGTGGATTATTCTCTTTGTCATTTTGCCGATTTTATTGATTCTCTGGTATTCGTTTACTGATAGTAATAACGCATTCACGCTCAGAAATTACGTTGAATTTTTTAAAAATGGTACCTTTTTAAAAATGATGCTTAATTCATTTTGGTATGCATTTTTGATCACCTTGTTGACGTTGGTAATTTCGTATCCGGCAGCGTATTTTTTAATTAAAATGAAAAACCAGCAGCTGTGGCTGTTATTGATCATTTTGCCAACATGGATTAATTTGCTGCTTAAAGCATATGCATTTATTGGCATTTTAGGTAATGACGGTTTAGTAAATAAATTTTTACATTTATTTGGTATTGGTCCCGTAAATATTTTGTTTACTGATTTTGCTTTTATTTTTGTGGCGACTTACATTGAAATTCCGTTTATGATTTTGCCAATTTTTAATGCGATTAAAGAGATTAATCCTGCAGTCATTCAGGCATCTGAGGATTTGGGTGCTAGTAAATGGCAAACTTTTTGCTATGTTTTATGGCCGCTTTCTCGTCCAGGAGTTGAAAGCGGCGTTCAGGCCATCTTTATCCCATCATTGTCATTATTTATGTTAACAAGGCTGATCGGCGGCAATCGGGTAATCACATTAGGGACTGCTATCGAAGAGTATTTTATGACCACAATGAACTGGAATATGGGGGCCACAATTGGAGTAATTTTAATCGTGCTGATGGTGGTAGTCATGTTGATTACTAGCAAAAAGGCTAGAAGAAAGAAGGTAGATTTATGAGAAACAGACATTTAATCGCTAAGATCTATCTTGTTTTTACTTTGATCCTATTATATGTACCCATTTTTTATTTGATTTACTTTTCATTTTCTAGTGGTAAAAACATGAATAAATTTGAGCACTTTACATGGGCTCATTATCAGACTTTATTTCAAGATAATCGCTTATTAGCGATATTTTTGGAAACTATCCTACTAGCGCTGTTGTCCAGTTTAATAGCAACAATTATTGGGACATTTGGTGCAATTGCAATTGCTGCGATGAAAAAAGAATCTAATAAGAAAACAACCTTAGCATTAAACAATGTCTTAATGGTGTCACCTGATGTAATTATTGGTGCTAGTTTTTTGATCTTTTTTACAGCATTGGGAATTGGCTTAAATTTTGGTTCTGTATTGTTAAGTCATATTGCCTTTTCTATTCCGATTGTGGTTTTGATGGTCTTGCCGCGACTTAATGAAATGGATATGTCGCTTATTGATGCAGCACGTGATTTAGGGGCGAATTCATGGCAGGTTTTTAGTGATGTTTTAATTCCAGTTATTATGCCAGGCATCTTTTCCGGTTTATTTATGGCGTTGACCTATTCACTAGATGATTTTGCCGTAACTTTTTTCGTTACTGGGAATGGTTTTTCAACTCTTTCAGTTGAAATTTATTCTCGGGCACGACAAGGAATCGATCTTGAGATTAATGCTTTAAGTACCGTAATGTTCATTTTTGTCTTGTTGCTTGTAGGAATCTATTATTTTATTACTACTAAAAAGGGCAGAAAGAAAAATCATCGTGTGATGGGAGGCCTAGTTAAATGAAAAAGATTATGATGGCAATTGCAGCTATTTTAATTGCCTGTGCAGGCCTTTGGGGTTTATCCCATCATTTGGAGAAATCGTCTATCGGGAAAAATAAACAAAACTTGATTATCTATAACTGGGGCGACTATCTAGATCCAAAGTTAATAAAAAAGTTTGAAAAGCAGACAGGTTATCATGTTGTCTATGAGACCTTTGATTCCAATGAAGCGATGTATACCAAAATCAAACAAGGCGGAACGGCATATGATTTGACCATTCCTTCTGAGTATATGGTAACTAAAATGCGCAAGGCTCATTTGCTTGATCAGTTGGATCAAAAGCAAATTCCTAATTTGAAATATATTGGCAAGAGTTTTTTACATAAGTCATTTGATCAAAATAATGATTATTCTGTGCCATATTTCTGGGGGACACTAGGAATTGTTTATAATGATAAATTCGTCAAGCCAGGAGCAATTAAGACTTGGAATGACCTGTGGAGTAAAAAGTATCGTAGGCAAATTTTACTAGTTGATTCAGCTAGGGATGCAATGGGGATGGCATTGGTTTCTTTAGGATATTCAATGAATACCACATCTAGTATTAAACTACATTTGGCACAAACTAAGCTTAATAGTCTGGGACCCAATATTAAGGCGATTATTTCAGATGAAATGAAGATGTACCTAGTGCAAAATGAGGCAGCAATTGGCGTTACCTGGTCTGGTGAGGCTTATGAAATGATGGAACAAAATCCTCACTTGCATTATGTTGTGCCTAAGCAAGGATCAAATTTGTGGTTTGATAATTTTGTTATTCCAAAAACTGTACAAAATAAAAAAGCTGCACTTAAGTTTATTAATTTTATGCTTGAACCTAAAAATGCAGCGCAAAATGCGGAATATGTTGGATATGCAACCCCAAATACCGCAGCCCAAAAATTATTGCCGAAAAAAGTTAGAGATGACCGGCAGTTTTATCCTACTCAAAGTACGTTGAAGAATCTACAGGTCTTTAGAGATTTAGGTCCTAAGAAGACCCAAGAATATAATGACCTATTTTTAGAATTTAAAATGTATGCACGGTAAATTGGGGCGGTTATAATTAAAGAAGAAAGGAGCAATCAATGCATTTTAATATTTCTAATCTGTTTACTTGGAATAATTTCTCCATTGCTTTAGATATTTTAATCATTTGGTATTTAGTTTACCGTTTGATCATGATGATTCGTGGTACCAAAGCAGTACAACTGGCAAAAGGGATCGTCTTTATCTTTATTGTTAGAATTATTGCCGGCTTATTGCAACTGCATGCGGTAACTTATATTGTGGACCAAATTGTTTCTTGGGCAGTAATCGGAATTATCGTTATTTTCCAGCCGGAAATTCGTCGTGGACTAGAGCGGCTAGGACGCACGCCGATTTTTAATGGCCGAGGTGAGAGTGCTCATACACAGTCGGTTAAGATGGTGCAGGAGCTCGATAAAGCGATTCAATACATGTCTAAAAGAAGAATTGGTGCCTTAATCACGATTCAACAAGATACGGGGCTAGATGATTATATTGAAACTGGAATCAAGCTGGATGCGGATATTTCTGGTGAATTGTTAATTAATATTTTTATCCCTAATACGCCGTTGCACGATGGTGCGGTAATTATTAATAATAATCGAATTGCTGTTGCGGCAGCATATTTACCACTGTCAGATAACAGCATGATTCCTAAGCGTTTAGGCACGCGTCACAGAGCTGCCGTTGGTATTTCTGAAGTTACCGATGCGGTAACGATCGTCGTCTCAGAGGAAACTGGTGGCGTAACTATTACTAGAAACGGGCGCTTTTTAGTAGATTTGTCTCGTGAAGAATATTTGAAGTATTTGAATGCTCAACTTGTTCCTAAGGAAGAGAAGAAGGTTCCATGGATTCGTCGTGTGATTAATAAAGTCTGGAAATGGGGTGCAGATCGATGAAAGACTTTTGGGATAAACGCTGGGTAATCAGAATAATCTCATTGTTGTTTGCGATCTTATTAGTGGTTTACATTGACTCTACTCAAACAGGTTTTGTTACACAGGGTGAATCTAAGAAGACACGGCAAACTGCTAATGAAACGCAGACAATTAGTGTTCCTCTGCAAGTTTCGGTTAATACAGATAAATACTATGTTGTTGGTTATCCTGAAAAGGTTAAGATAACTTTGGAGGGTTCGAATGCGTTAGTTACTTCGACTGTTAATACTCAAAGCTTCCGTGCTTATATTGATCTAACTCATAAGAAAATAGGTAAGCAAACCGTAAAGGTAGAAGTTACGGGACTAAATAGTCAATTATCTTACACGATTAACCCGGCAACAGTTAATGTTGATATTGAACGGCGAAAATCTCGTACCATGCCCGTTCAAATAGAGTATAATAAAAATGCTGTTGCTAATGGATATAATATTGGTACGGCTAGTGTTGATCCGCAGCAAGTTGAGGTTACTGGTGCTAGAAGCGAAGTAAATCAGATTGATCAGATCGTTGCCAAGTTGCCTTTACCTAATGGCATTAATCATGATTATGAGCGTCAAGTTATTTTGATAGCTGAAGATAAAAAAGGGCGTCAATTAAATGCAGTGATTAATCCATCTACAGTAAAAGCTAGTTTGCCAATATCGCTTTTCAAAAAGAAAGTTAAGCTAAATTTAAAGCCTAAAAATGAAAAAAATAATAAAGTCTATTCGGTTACTGCCAAGAATGATGAGGTAACACTGTATGGACAAAAGGAAACATTAGCAAAGATTAAGCAGTTGGATGTTGATGTAGATCTGAAAGGGATCTCATATTCAACTGTAAAGAATTACCCTTTAGTTTTACCTAAGGGAGTTGCTCGCGTTGATCCTGAAAATGTACAGATATCAATTAAAGTAAAGAATGCAAATAATTAATTTGAGAAAGGTTGTTTATTAAATGTTAAAATATTTCGGAACTGATGGTGTTCGTGGCGTAGCTAATCAAGGCTTAACTCCAGAAATGGCTTTTAAATTAGGTCGTGATGGTGGTTATGTTTTAACTAAGAACAAAAAAGACGGCGAACAAGCTAAGGTCTTAGTATCTCGTGATACTCGTATTTCAGGCCAAATGCTTGAATATGCCTTGATTTCAGGCCTTCTTTCAGTTGGGATTGAAGTGCTTGAGGTTGGCGTAATTACTACTCCAGGTCTTTCATACTTAGTACGAGCACAAGGCGCCGATGCAGGGGTGCAAATTTCAGCTTCACACAACCCTGTAGAAGATAATGGGATTAAGTTCTTTGGTAGCGATGGTTTGAAGCTTTCAGATGAAATGGAAGGCGAAATTGAAAAATTAATTGACGCTAAGGAAGATAAATTACCTCGTCCATCTGCTAAGGGATTAGGTACTGTAACTGACTTCCACGAAGGTTCAGCTAAATACTTGCAATTTATTGAAAATACTATTCCAGAAGACTTGGGTGGAATTAAGGTAGTTATTGATGGAGCTAACGGTGCTTCAAGCGCATTGATCTCAAGACTGTTTGCTGATTGTGGCGTTGACTTTACTACTATTGCAACTCACCCAGATGGTTTGAACATTAACGATCATGTTGGTGCAACGCATACTGAAAAGTTACAAGAAGAAGTTGTTAAGCAAGGTGCTCAACTTGGTTTAGCCTTTGATGGGGATGCTGACCGTTGCATTGCTGTTGATGAAAATGGTAATGAAGTTGATGGTGACCACATCATGTACGTACTCGGCTCATACTTGGCAGAACATGGTCGTTTGAAGAAAGATACCATTGTTACTACTGTAATGAGTAATCTTGGTTTTACTAAGGCTCTTGAAAAAGAAGGCTTGAAGAATGTTCGTACCCAAGTTGGTGACCGTTACGTTTCTGAAGAAATGCGTGCTCACGGCTACAATCTAGGTGGCGAACAATCAGGTCACGTTATTATGAGTGATTATCATAATACTGGTGATGGTATGTTAACCGGTTTGCATTTAATGCTCGTAATGAAGAAGACTGGTAAGTCATTAAGTGAACTTTTGAAAGACTTTAAAGATTACCCACAATGCCTAGTTAATGTTCCGGTTGCTGACAAGAAGAGCTGGAAAGAACACCAACCAATTCTTGATGAAATTGCTGCAGTGGAAAAGGATATGGCTGGAAATGGTCGTGTACTTGTTCGTCCATCAGGTACTCAAGACTTGCTTAGAGTAATGGCTGAAGGACCAACTCAAGAAGAAACTGATGCCTATGTAGACCGTATCGTTAAAGTGGTCGAAAAGGAAATGGGTAAGTAAAATCCTAATTGAATAATCGATAAGTAAAAAGTCGTGAGTTAAATCACGGCTTTTTGTATAATTAATGCTAGATGTAATTTTTAAGATCCGAGGGGTTAAAATGGCTATTAAATTGATCGCGGTTGATTTAGATGGAACTTTATTATCAAGCAATAATACTATTTTGCCAGAAACGCAAAGAATGTTGCGTGTCGCAGTACAAAATGGGATTAAGGTTGTTTTAGCTACTGGACGACCATTATCAGGAGTATTGAACTTTGCTAAGCAATTAGGACTTGAAGGTGATGATCAATACGCAATCGTCTTTAATGGTGCAGTAATTCAAACAATTTCTGGTCGTGTTTTAATGAGTCAGGAATTGAATTATCAAGACTTCAATAATATGTTGCGTTTTCAGCGTTTAAGTCATGTAAATGTACATTTTGAGACGACTAAGTATTTCATTACAACTGATCGGGATTTATCTGTGCAAATGCAAATTAATGCGGCTTTGACCGATAATATTATGAAAGTTAGAGACCGAAAAGAAATTCCAAAAGATTTTACTTTTAACAAAGTCGGTTTTACTTCAACTGAAGGAGCTGACCAGGTAGAAAAACTGTGGAATAGTTTCCCCGACTGGGCTTTTCAGACTTATGACATTGTTCGCAGTTTTGACAGTATTATTGAATTAAATGCCTTGGGAGCTTCAAAAGGTAATGCTTTAATGGATTTGGCTTCACGGCTAAAAATTGCCCAAAAAGACGTGATGATTTTTGGTGATCAAGGCAATGATCTTTCGATGTTTTCTAATCCCGACTTCATGAAAGTAGCGATGGGTAACGCCATTAGTGAGATCAAAGATAAGGCTGATTATGTTACTGATGATAATGATCACAACGGGATTGCAAAGGCTTTGAAAAAATTTGTTCTTTAGTAAAAAATTTGGATTTAGAAGTGATGTTTTATGGCAGAAACTAAAGACGATCGTAATTCTATTACCCAATCAGAATGGGAAGTTATGCGTATTATTTGGACCTTAGGAGAAGTTCGTACTGGCCAAGTAATCAAAGAACTACAAGGTAAAAAGGATTGGTCCGATTCCACAATTAAAACGCTAATGCGGCGTTTAGTGCAAAAGGGCTTGCTAAAGACGCGTAAAGAAGGCCGGTGTTTTGTTTATAAGCCGACTATTAGTCAGCGCAAAATGATGTCTGAAGTTACTTTACATATGATGCAAAACATGTGTGATATGCACAAGGGTGAGGTATTAATTCAGTTGCTAAAAGAAGCACCGCTTTCTAAGGGCGATATTAAGGCGATGCAGCAAGAACTTAAATTGAAAGAAAAGGATGCTCCTGACATGGTGCCTTGCAATTGTTTGCCATCTGAAAAAAGTAGATGTTAGGGGAAGATTTTTAGATGAAGAACATCGTCAAAATAATACTACGTTTGATAATGGTCGGCCTAGCCGCAGTATCTTTTTGGTTATTAATGACTAGCAATGTGAGTTTAAAAATAAACGATACACAGGCGATGGGCAAAGAAGTAATCAATCGAGTAGTGGATGACTCAGATAATCCTAATTTGAAGGCAGGGGTTGAGTTACTCGAAGCATCTGGTTTGGAAAAGACATTGTTAGAACAATTGCCGCCGAAATATCAAGTTAACTTATCGTATGCTGATCTATATAGATTGTGTGAAAAATATAATGATCAGGGAAAATTGACCACTAAAGATTTAGGCTTAACTAGTAAAAGTAAGTTGGAAGAAATTATCAATGAATATTTAGTCAAGCAAATTAATCATAAATTGAAGGAAGATTCAGAAGATGTGAACCATATTATTACAATTTATGAGTATTCAATTTTTGCAGTGGCTTTGTTATTTTTGTTAGCCGCAATTTTGATTTTATTTGGTCGCTCTTCGGCGTCAATTCCACTAGCACTAGCTACTATTGCTTCATTTGTGGCATTGTGGCTTGCCTCAAATGAGGCGATGACCGCATTGCAAAGTCGAGTTTATAGTGGCATTCTTGTAACTTTGTCGCAGGAGATTTGGGTTGGCTTAACAGTTGGAATTATTACGGCAATTATTTGGCCGGTTATAAATAGACTAACTAAGAGGAAGAAAAAGTAATGAAAAAAATTCTGTTTGTTTGTCATGGCAATATTTGCCGCTCACCAATGGCAGAGGCCGTGATGCAATATTTGTTAAAAGAAAATAACCTAGCAGATCAATATACTGCTGAATCTAAAGCAACTACGCAGGATGCTTTAGGTCATGGGATTGATGCTCGTGCACAACGGGAATTAGTTGCAAAACATATTCCATATGATCGTGGTCATCGTGCTAGTCAAATGACTCGCTCAGACTATGATAATTATGAATATTTAATCTGCATGGATGAAGAAAATTTCGCAGATATGAATCGCATTACTGGGGGAGATCCCAAGCATAAGGAACACAAGATTTTAGAGTTTGCTGGCTCTTATGCTGATGTCGATGATCCTTGGTATACAAATGATTTTGAAACAGCGTATAATGAAATTTATCGTGGCTGTGAAGGCTTAATTAAGAAATTAACGAAATAAAATAAGATGGGCATGAGCTCATCTTATTTTTGTACAATTAAACGGACAACATTTTCAGTTGTGCGGGTTACGTTTGTTGGTCCATCTTTTAGGGCTTGCTCAATATCTTCTGCTTTAGCAAGAATCCCGAAAATAGCGGTAAAACCCTCATCGTAGAGTTGATCAATACCTTGACCTAAATAGCCTGCTAAAGAAATAACTGGTACGTGATATTTCTGGGCTATTTTGGCAACTCCGAAAGGGGTTTTACCGAATTTAGTTTGAAAATCAGTTCCGCCTTCGCCGGTAAAAACATAGTCAGCGCCTTTGATCTTGGCTTCAAGCTTAGTTTCTTGGGCAATTAATTGCACGCCTGGATGAATACTGGCGTTAGTAAAGGCGATCAGGCCAGCGCCTAGGCCGCCAGCAGCACCACTACCAGAAATTTGGGCGACGTTTTTATCAATAGTCTGTTCAATTACTTGTGCATAGTGAGATAAATTTTGATCTAGAATTTTAACAGTTGTATCATCTGCGCCTTTTTGTGGGCCGAAGACGCTACTTGCACCATTAGGTCCAGTTAGAGGATTGGTTACGTCACTGGCTAATAAAAATTTGGTATCTTTAATACGAGGATTAATTGAAGAAAGATCAATATTAGCAATTTGATCTAAAGCACCGCCTGCTAACTTTTGGGTGATTTCATGATGATTTTGATCAAAAAATTTAACACCAAGTGCTTGTGCCATACCAGCACCGCCATCATTAGTACTGCTGCCACCAAGGCCGATAATAATCTTTTTGACGTTGTGCTTCAAAGCTGCGTTAATTAATTCGCCGGTTCCATAAGTTGTAGTCTTTAAAATTGTTTCGGGAGTTCGTTTACTTTTTGCAACATAGGAGAGACCACTAGCTTGTGCCATTTCGATGATTGCAGTTTGTCCATCACCTGAGATGCCATAATAAGCTGATACTTTTTGATTAAGCGGACCGGTAACATTTATTTGGTATTTTCGACCGTTTGTAGCATCAACGAGTGAATCAGTTGTACCTTCGCCCCCATCGGCCATTGGTACCGCAATTATTTGTGCATTGGGAATAACTTTTTGAATACCATTTTTCATTGCAATGCAGACTTCTTTTGCTGTCATGCTTTCTTTAAATGAATCAGGTGCAAGAACGAATTTCATTTTAATTACCTCGCTTTTTAGTTTATTGTAAAATATTTTGCATTTTTTCACAAAATTATATTGACACCGCTTACAATATTGGCTATTATAATAACTGTAAGTGAGCGAATTACTGATACGATCAGGTCTTAGCTATTACAAATAATGTTGCGTTGGTATATCATTATTTGTGATAGCTTTTTCTTTTTTTGCTAAGGTGGTGAATTATTATGAAATTTCTTAAAACATTTAATAATAGTGCTGCCTTAATTGAAAATAACCAAGGTCAAGAAGAAATAGTCCTAGGCAAGGGCGTAGGATTTGGTCTAAAAAAAGGTGATCCTGTTGATGAAAGCAAAATTGAACGTCGCTTCGTTACTAAAGACGAAGTGGATCAAGTTAAGGGCTTTGATCCTAAAACAATTGAAGTAACTAATAAGGTACTTCAGCTGGTCGAACCTCTGCTTCAGATTAAGTTCAATGACTTTCAGTATCTTGCTTTAGCAGATCACATTGATTTTGCAGTTACGCGAATTAAAGATCATATTGATATAGCTCCCGCTAACAATAGTTGGGAAGTTCAAAATCTTTTTCCAAAAGAATTTGCGGCAGCTAAAAAAGTGGTCAATCTAATTAATCAGGAGATGCAGATTAAATTGCCGCAGAGTGAGTCGGTTTTGATGACCTATCACCTGGTTAATGCTAAGAGTGATGTTTCTCAAGTACAAGAAACAATTCAGATTACAAATTTGATTCGTGGGATAATCGATATTATTCAATTGCAATATTCAATGCAACTTGATACGAGCTCCTTTAACTATAGTAGGTTTGTTTCGCATTTGCGCATTTTGTTAGTTAGATTTTTACGAAATAAGCAAAAGGAGGAGGCTTCACTTGATCCTGCAATGCTAGGTTTTATGAAAATCAAATATAGCAAAGCGTATGAGACAGCGGAGCGGATAACCACTTACTTACATGCAAAAATGGGATGGGATTTAGATTCAGATGATGAATTTTATCTTGTTTTACATATTTGGCGCGTAACTAGTCGTCAAGATAATTAAATATCTAAGTTACTTAGGTATGTTACTAAGAAGATTAGGCATGAACCCGAGTTACTGAAAGACGTTGAACATTTATGTTCTTTAGTTTTTGAGTAGCTTGGGTTTTTATTTTAAGGAGGAAAGGCAAATGGCTAAGAACTATGATGAATTAGCCAAGACCATCATTCAAAATGTTGGTGGCAAAGATAATGTGACCAGTGTTGTTCACTGTGCAACTCGTTTGCGTTTTAAATTAAAGGATGAAAAAAAGGCTAACGATGATGTTTTAAAAGATACAGATGGTGTTGTAACTGTTGTTAAAGCTGGTGGTCAGTATCAAGTGGTCATTGGTAATGAAGTTGCTGATGTTTACGATGCTGTTGTCAAAGAAGGCGGCTTTAATGGCGGTGGACAAGTTCCTGATGATGACGTTGAAGATAATTTTAGATTTGTGGATAAAGCCGTTGCTTTGATTTCAGGCATTTTTACAGATATTCTAGCTCCACTTAGTGCTGGCGGTATTATTAAAGGTCTAGTAGTTTTAGCAGGTGCAATGGGATGGCTATCTACTAAATCAGGTACTTACCAAATTCTATATGCAATTGGTGATAGTATTTTCTACTTCTTACCAGTATTCTTAGGGGTAACTGCAGCACGTAGATTTCACATGAATCAATTTATCGGATTAGCAATTGGTGCAACCTTAACTTATCCAACTATGGTTCAATTAGCTGCAAGTAAGACTGTTCTAGGTACATTGTTTAAAGGAACGGCTTTTGCCTCAGAGATTCACACGACTTTCTTTGGCATTCCGGTTATCACGATGAATTATACTTCTACAGTTTTACCAGTATTATTTACCGTTTGGTTTGCTTCAATTATTGAGCACTGGGCTAAAAAGTGGATTCCATCAGTTGTTCAAATGTTCTTGGTTCCAGTTGTCACTATGATTATTGCTTTACCAGTTGCATTTATAGTAATTGGTCCTGTAATGACTTGGGTTGGGGACGCAATTGGTGCAGTGATGTCAGGTGTTTACAACTTTAGTCCAATTATTGCTGGTTTATTAATGGGTGCTCTTTGGCAAGTACTTGTTATTTTCGGTGTTCACTGGGGAATCGTTGCCGTAACTACTGCAGATTTAGCCGCATTAGGTTATGACCCAATTCTAGGTTTATCTTGCATGGTTTGTTATGCGCAAATTGGTGTTGTTTTAGCTATTATCCGTCAAACTAAGGACAAAAAACTTAAAGAAACTGCTACTGGTGCATTTTTCTCAGGACTGTTCGGTGTTACTGAACCAGCAATTTATGGTATTACATTACCAAGAAAAACGCCGTTTGTTTTAAGCTGTATTGCTGGTGCAGTCTCAGGTGCAATCATTGGTGCCTTTCATTCAGTATTGTACATTATGCCATCAATGGGATTCTTTGCAATTCCGGCCTACATTAATCCTAAGGGAGGATCAATGACAACAATTGTCGGCGTAATTATTGCCGGTATTGTAGCATTTATAGCTGGTTTTGCACTTCAAATGCTCTTTGGTAAAAAATCAGTTGATGCTGAATATAATAAAAAACAAGCACAAAAAGTTGCTGACGCCGCTAATGAAGCAGCTAATATTACTAAGAGTGCTCCTGTACAAGCAATTTTAAGTGAAGAAAAGGAAAATCCTTCAACCAAATTAGTTTCACCATTAGACGGTGAAGTAAAACCATTGTCAGAAATTAAAGATGAAGTATTCTCAAGCGGTGCAATGGGGGAAGGCGTTGCTATTGAACCAAGCGAAGGTGTGCTTCATGCCCCAGCTGATGGTAAGATTGCTTTAGTTTTCCCAACAGGACACGCTGTCGGACTTAACACTACAGATGGCGCAGAAGTGTTAATGCACATTGGAATGGATACCGTTAATCTGCAAGGTAAGGGCTTCAAGACTTTAGTAGAAAAAGGTCAAGAGGTTAAAGCAGGTGATCCATTGGTTAAATTTAATATTAAAGAAATTAAGGCTGCTGGCTATGAAGTGACTACTCCAGTTGTTGTTACGAATTCTAAGAAATATGAATCTGTACAGCAAGTAGCTCAAGGTGAAGTTAAAGTTGGTCAAGAAATTTTGTCTTTGCAAGGCAGTAACGCAGAAGTTAAAACAACTGGTCAAGTTCAAACCAATTAGTCTATAATTAATGTAAATGCTTTCAGAAAAGGAGAATCATAATGTCATTTCCAAAGAACTTTTTATGGGGCGGAGCAACTGCCGCTAACCAAATCGAAGGTGCATATGATGAAGATGGTAAAGGCCTATCAGTAACAGATATTACTACTGCAGGTAGCTTAGATGCACCTAGAATGTTGACTTACAAGTTAAATGGTAAGTTAGAAAAAACACCAGGAGTTCCAGGTGCGGGACTTCCTGAAGGGGCAGTTGGTGCAATTGATCCTAATGAATATTATCCTAACCATGTAGCGATTGATTTTTATCACCATTACAAAGATGATATTAAGATGTTTGCGGACATGGGTTTCAAAACCTTCCGTTTATCAATTGCTTGGACTCGGATCTTCCCTAAGGGTGATGAGGAAAAGCCAAATCAAGCTGGACTTGACTTTTATCGCAGAGTATTTGAAGAATGTAAAAAATATGATATTGAACCTTTAGTTACTATTTCTCACTATGAAGATCCACTTTACCTCAGTGAAAAATATCATGACTGGCAAGATCGTAAAATGATCGATATGTATGTGAAATATGCTAAGACTTTGTTTGAAGAATACAAGGGATTAGTTAAGTACTGGCTTACTTTTAACGAAATCAATTCAACCCTGTTGATGCTTAGTGCTTTTGGCAATAATGTGACTGATGATAAGGCATACCAACATGCATATCAGAAATTGCACTATCAATTCGTAGCTAGTGCTCGGGCAGTTAAGTTGGCTCATGAAATTGATCCTGATTATGTGGTAGGGAATATGATTTGTGGGATCGTTGATTACCCATTAACCCCAGATCCAAAGGATATTTTGGCTAACCGCCATATGTGGGAACAAAATATTTTCTACTGTGGGGATGCACAATGCAAGGGTAAGTATCCAACATTTGCTAAGCGTCTTTGGAAAGAACACAATGTTCACTTAGACATTACTGAGCAAGATAAGAAGGATATGTTGGAAGGTAAAGTTGATATGTACACCTTTTCTTACTACATGAGCAACGTTATCACAACTCATGAAGTAAAAGATAAGGTTGGCGGTAACTTCGCCGCTGGTGCTAAGAATCCATACCTTAAGTATTCAGAATGGGGTTGGGCAACTGATCCAGATGGCTTGCAATACTACCTTGAAGTTATGTATGACCGTTACGAAATCCCAATGATGGTAGTTGAAAATGGTCTAGGTGCCGTTGATAAGATTAGTGATGATGGTAAGATTCATGACGATTACCGCATTGATTACCTTAGAATGCACATTAAGGCAATGAATCGTGCGATCGAAGATGGCGTTGATGTCCGTGCCTACACTACTTGGGGCTGTATTGATGAAGTATCAGCTGGTACCGGTCAAATGTCTAAGCGTTACGGTTTTATCTATGTTGATCGTGATGATGAAGGTAAAGGTACTTTAGATAGAATGCCAAAGGATTCTTACTACTGGTACAAGAAAGTTATTGCTTCAAATGGTGCAGATTTAGATTAAAGCTATACTAGTTAAAAAGATGATGAGACAGCAGATCTCATCATCTTTTTATTCTAAAATTAGAAGTTTTGTGTACAGGGCTGAGCAATATTTTGATAAAAATGTCAATATACCATATAAAATTTAAAAGCGTATAATTAATTCTATCTGTTTTATATAGGAGTTGACATTTTGAATAGAAAACACAGAAGGAAATTTTGGGTGACGATTGGAATTATCGTTGCTGTATTAGTTGCGTTCATTGGAGTAGGAGAAGCATATTTTTTCAATGTGGCCTTTGTGCCTGGTAAAAAAGCTGTTTTGAATAAATACTCGAGTAAAAATAAAAAAGATCCGTTAGCGGAGAAGAAGCGCTGGTATGAAGATGCTAAAAAACAGAGATGGTATATTAAGTCTAATACTGGTGATTATCGGCTAGATGCAAATTATATTCCGAAGAAAAATTCTGATAAGGCGGTTGTTTTGTTGCACGGCTTTACCAATAACAAGGATACGATGGGACCGTATGCAGCAATGTTCCATCAAATGGGTTATAACGTGTTGATGCCAGACGCGCGTGCACATGGACAAAGTCAGGGAAAGTATATTGGCTATGGTTGGCCTGAAAAGTATGATGTGCGTAAATGGGTGAGAAAGTTGATTGCTGAGGAAGGCAAAAAGCAGAAGATTGTCATCTTCGGTGTCAGCATGGGTGGAGCCACGACGATGATGGCAAGTGGTATTAAGATGCCGAGCCAGGTTAAGGCTTATATTGAAGATTGTGGCTATACTAGTGTTAAGGATGAATTTTTGCATGAAGCTAAGGATATTTATCATTTGCCCGGTCCAGTTGGTCCATTTTTTGTGAATGGATTGAGTGTTATTGCTAAAGCAAATCTAGGCTTTTATTTAGGGGATGCTTCGGCGGTTAATTCTGTCGAGAAAAATAATAAGCCAATGTTGTTTATTCATGGTGGGAAAGATCCGTTTGTGCCGACGAAAATGGTTTATGCAAACTACAAGGCAGCTAAAGGGCCAAAACAGTTGTGGATTGCTAAAAAGGCAAAACATGCTCGTTCTTTTGAGACATACCCTAGAGAATATCAACGTCGTGTAAGTGAATTTTTGAAAAAATATGTATAAGAAAAAGGAAGGTGCGTGCCTTCCTTTTTGAATAAAATAATTTATTATTTCGTAGCATTAGCTGGCTTTCTTCTACCAACTAACCAAGTCAAAATCAAAGCAACAACTGCTTCGATAACAATCAAAGCAATTCTCATCGGTAATTTTGCGCTACCTAACCAAATATCTAAGATGATTGAACCGATAATCAAGATTCCCATCCAAATCCATTGAGCTTTATCAAAAGCAACACCGTATTCAACTTCACGACGTCTAATACCTGGTAAGATAGCACCCAAACCAATTAAGACAACTACGGCAACGATATTAATGATTAATTCATACCACCATAAGCCAGTTCCTTGCTTAACATCTTGTGGTGCAAAGCCAAGGATAGTTGCAGCAGCAGTGACTAATAGTAATAGTAAACCGACAAGCCAAGCTAACTTATCGTTTTTAATATAAACATATTGTGATGGAAACTTCTTGGAATTCTTTCTAATTCGCATAAATGAGTAGAAGATCCAGCAGGTTACACCTGGTGAAATAATTGAGTTAAGGTTCAATAACCAGTTAAAAATATCATTCATATCAGGTAGGAAAATACCCAAGATCATAATGAATGATGAAAGAGCAACAGTTAAGATATAGCCGTTAACTGGCAAGCCATTCTTATCCTTTTTGCGCAAGAATTTAGGCATGTACTTGTCACCAGTGTCTGAAATCAACATTCTGGTCATCGCGTCAAGCAAGACGGCAACCAAAGCACAGTTGAAGAACAATGATGTCCAAGCCCAGAAGTAAAGCAAGAAGTGGCCCATGCCGAATTGTTTACCTAACATATCGAAGAGGTAGTAAGCACCATTCATCTTCAAGTCATTAGGAATATGGTTAGCGTCGAAGTAAATACCTAAGGCAAATGAACCTAAGATAGTCAAGAAGGCAGTCATTACGGCTAAAGCAATCATGGCCTTAGGAAAATCAGTTTTAGGTTTTTTCATCTTGGTTACGTATGGTGCAACCAATTCACAACCATTCATGGCGTAAATCAACATACCAACTGTTGACCAGTAGTGTAAGTTGAAGTTAGGCACAATTGAATGGAAGCCAAAGTTTTTGGTTGCCATATGGCCACCAGATTTAACCAAGCCGAAGAAGGCTAAAATCACGAATAAGATAACCATGATAATCATCAATCCACCACCAATCGTGGAAAGAAATTCCATTGAGTTAGAAAAGTGGTGTTCGACAATGATAAAGACAATAAACACTACAAAGGTTAAAATTGCAAACAATGAAGTTGGAATCTTATCTTGGAAGTCTTTAGTTCCAGTTACAGCCCAACCCAAGTCAACGATAATTTCATTGGCAGAGTCAACTGCATAAGGAATGGAAGCAGCCCAATAAGTCCAAGCCGTGAAGTAACCTAAGAATTCACCGTCAGTACCACGTACCCATGAAGAAAGTCCGCCGCCTTCTTTATCAAAAGTAGAACCTAGTTGCCCTACCATTAGTGAATAAGGTGTGACATAAAGTAAACACATGATAATCCAAGAGGTGATAACAGGCATCCCTTGGTTTTGAAAGTTGTACATGATATCGTCTAAACCGATAACTGTACATAAAGCCATTAGGGTCAAAACAGGCCAAGTGATGGTCTTCATTTTATTTGTTGAAGTTAAATCGTCCAATTAATTCTCATCCTTCTCTTTAAAAACTTTTACTCTCTTAAAAGAATAAGAAGGCTGGCGATTTGTTTTTACATTTTTCGTTCATTTTTTCTCCTCATTGTGAAAGTATCTAAATAGATTCTAACTATTATATGTGTTGATGACTAGTGTTAAACGCTTTCTATTTTTTTGATAAAAATGCTTCACTTATTAAATGTAAGTTGTATAATAATTACTGACGAAAAGTAAGAGACTAATAAAGCAAATTGAAAGGAAGAAAAACGTATGACTGGACAAGTAATGGCAATTGGAATTATTATTTTGGCGTTGGGATTGTTAACTAGAGATAAGAAGCCGGTGCCTCAAAGAATAGAAAGACGTAGATAGAGGTTTAATATGGCAAAAACATCACAAATTATTCGTAATAAGCAAAAAGCAAAATATTCAACTAGAGAGTACACCCGTTGTGAACGCTGCGGGCGACCACATTCAGTTTATCGGAAGTTTGGTTTATGCAGAGAATGCATGAGAGAATTGGCTCATCAAGGTCAACTTCCAGGTGTTAAGAAGGCTAGTTGGTAAACTTCACAATGAATAGGAGAAATTGATTATGCAAGTACTTGTAGCAGGTGCAACAGGTCGTGTTGGTAAGGCTGTCATTAAAAGATTAGTTGATGAAGGATACGATGTAATTGCTGCAGCTAGACGTGAAAATGCTGTAGAAGTCGTCGATCCAGAACATGTGACTGTTCAACATTTAGATTTTCATGATTCATTGGCAAAGATTGAGGATGAAATTGGTCATCCAGATGCAGTGATTTTTGTAGCAGGTTCTCGTGGAAAGGACTTATTGCAAACTGACTTAAATGGCGCAGTTAAGCTGATGAAGGCTGCTGAAGCTAATGGCGTTAAGCGTTACGTTCAACTAAGCTCCGCCTTTGCGCTTGACCAAGACAAGTGGGCAGAAATTCCTTCTCTTGCAAGCATTATTGATTATGATATTGCTAAGTACTTTTCTGATGAATGGTTAATTCATAATACTAATTTGGATTATACGATCATTCAACCAGGTAACTTAATGGAGAAGCCAGCAACGGGTACGACATCATTTACTCCAGAAGGTGGAGAAAATTCGATTGATGATGTTGCTCAGGTATTGGTTGATAGCCTAAAGTATGATAATACGATTCATCAAGTAATTATTATGCATGATGGGGACACACCAATTGATGAAGCATTAAGCAAAGTTAAATAATTTATAAAACGGGTCAAGTTTAACCCGTTTTTTGTTAAAGTAAGAAGTAAAAAAGAGAGAAGAAATAGCAATGGATAAATTTCATTTTACTAAACGAGAAAAAATCTTTTTACTGCTTGCTTTATTGGTGCTAGTTGCATTGTTCATTTCTAGTTCAATGACTTATCAACAGCAGGAAATTCATGACAATAAAATTAACCGTTATTTTGGCTGGTTAGAGAATATCGTTGCTGGCTGGGATTTTACTTACGGTGGTCGTATTCACAATGTGCAAGTTGATGGTCGAGCAGGGCTGGCCCAATTTGTTTTACGTAAAATGGCTCACTTTGGTTCTTATTTTTTACTAGGTGGTTTTGGCTATTTAGGATTAAGAAGAATTTTCAAAATCAAATGGGTAGCACCAGTTTTAACTTGGTTTATGGCAATTGCATTTGCTGCGTTTGATGAATATCATCAATTTTTAACAGGTGATAGAACACCGAGCGTGCACGATGTAATGCTTGATGGAGCAGGGGCTTTAACGGCAATTTTGCTGATAATGCTAGTATTGTTTATTAAACACAGATTTTTTGACCAGAAAAAACAAGTTTAAATGGTTGACACCATTGAATTTTAAAGTACTGTGAGTTAAGATAATAACGTTAATTAATATTAGAAAAAAGAAAGAAGGATCCTTATGTCAGGACATTCAAAATGGCACAATATTCAAGGCCGCAAGAATGCGCAAGACGCAAAGAGAGGTAAAATTTTCCAAAAGTTATCTCGTGAAATTTATATGGCTGCAAAGAGTGGTGGTCCTGATCCTGATGGGAATCCTACATTACGTATGGTAATTGATAAGGCACGTTCAAACAACATGCCTAAGGATAACATCAAGCGTGCCATCAAGAAGGCCGAAGGTGGTTCAGAAGAACACTACGACGAAATTACTTACGAAGGTTACGCTCCAGGTGGTGTTGCAGTCTTTGTTGAAGCTTTGACTGATAACAAGAACCGTACAGCTTCAGACGTTCGTGTTGCTTTCACTCGTAACGGTGGTTCACTTGGTGCTACTGGTTCAGTTGCTTACATGTTTGACCGTAAAGGCTACATTGTAATTGATCGTTCAACTACTGATGCTGATGAAGATCAAGTATTACTTGATGTTATGGATGCTGGTGGTGACGATCTTCAAACTAGTGATGATGCATACGAAATCTACACTGATCCAAAGCAATTTGCAGGTGTACGTGACGCCTTAATTAAGGATGGTTACAAACTAGCAGATGCTGAATTAACTATGATTCCACAAAACACCACTCCAGTTCCAGCAGATAAGAAGGAACAATTTGAACATTTAGTTGATGCTCTTGAAGATAGTGACGATGTTCAAAATGTTTATACTGCAGCGGCTGATGAAGATTAATTAGTTAATGATGAAATAGCTTAGCCAATGGCTAAGCTATTTTTTTGTGTACTTTTTTAATTACTTTTTAATCTTGAAATGCTGTTAGATCAACGTTTTTTAGAGTTGAGAAAATTTTTTTTGTTTTTTTCAATTTCTCACAAAAAAATCGACTTTTTTTGCGTAATAAATAATGTGAGGCAAAAAAGGAGGATTTTTATGAAGATCAAAGAAATTGTCAGTGAATTATTGATTGAGGCAATTAAAGTTAAAGCAAGTGATATTTTCTTTTTCCCGAAAAAAGAAAACTTGATGGTTAAATTTCGGACCGGTAAGGGTCTAATTGAATATGCAGGTTTTACTTTGGAGACGGGAAAGGAAATTATCAATTTTTTTAAGTACAGTGCTCAGATGGATATTGCAGAACATCGTCGCCCGCAGGTTGGCGCAATGACATATGAGAATGAAGGACATGAATATTTCTTGCGTTTATCTAGCTTAGGAGATTTTTCCGATCAAGAGTCACTGGTTATTCGAGTCATCTATGGGATTGACCATAGTCAATATTTTATTCCAGAGCAGCTGGGAACAATTGAAAAGCTGGCTAAGAGTCGCGGATTGATTATTACTAGTGGTCCAACTGGCTCGGGCAAGACAACGACAATGTATGAAATTGCTAAGAAAATGAGCCAAAACAAAGTAGTGATGACAATCGAGGATCCTGTTGAAATTCATGAGTCTTCTTTTTTGCAAGCACAAGTCAATAACGAAGCGGGAATTGATTACCAAAACCTGTTAAAGGCGGCATTACGGCATCGTCCAGATATTTTAATTATTGGAGAAATTCGTGATCAAGGAACAGCACGTTTAGCAGTTGATGCAGCTTTAAGTGGACACCTGGTTTTTGCGACAGTTCATGCTAAAAGTACTTTGCAAACTATTTCTCGACTAGAGGGATTAGGTATTAGGTGTGACGAACTGACAAATTGTCTAACTGCAGTGTCGTATCAGCGATTATTAGTCAGTCAAGGAAAATTAAAGTGCTTGATGGATATTGCGGCAGATTCTTTGCTAAAAAAAGAGCTAGGCAAATCGGTTCGTGGTGAATTCGTTAATTGGCAGGAAAATCTAGAGCGTTTATGGAAAGGAGGAGAAATTAATCATGAAGTATATTGGCAATTCCAAAAAGGATAAGTTAAATGGCGAAGAACAATTGGCCTTTTTGGATTATTTAAAACATAGTTTAGATAATGGTTTTTCTTTGCTCAATTCAATTGAATTAATGCCGGCATTGTGGCCAAAAAGGTGTCAGTTGATGGAAAGAATGGCTAGTCGCATGAAAGAAGGAGCAAGTTTTAGTACTGAACTGCATAAACTAGGCTTTTCTAAAACGACAGTAACTCAGGTTAATTTGGCTTTACAGCAAGGAAACCTAGTTGAATGTTTGCAGCATTTAGCAACGTTGAATCGACTAAAACAGGAGCAGATGAAAAAACTGCGGGCTGAATTATCTTATCCGTTGGTTTTAGCGATAATGATGGTGATTTTACTGGTCTTTATGCAATCGTTTATTTCGACACAATTCAGCGATAGCAGTGATCATTCAGGAGATATGGTCATGATTGGTCTGATCATTATTGTATTGCTGGGCTTATATTTTTTTGCTAAGATCGTTACTTTGCTCAATAAACAGGATTATTCATCAATGAAAAAACTGAGTAAATATCCGTTAATTGGGCAGGTAGTTATGCTGTATATTCATTATTTGTTGGTTTATGACATTGGACTGCTGCTAGCTAGTGGCTTTTCATTGCAGCGAATGTGCGAATATGCGGCAGATCAAGAGAAAGGTTCATTGCAGCAAGCACTGGGACAAAAGATAGGGCACGATTTAGCTGAAGGAAAAAATTTAGAAGAAATTATTAATGCAGAGGATTTTTTGCCTAATAGTTTATTAGTTTTATTGCAGACTGGCTCTGAGCGAAAGAGCTTGAGTAAGCGCTGTTTGTTATTAGGACGTAGCCTATTTTTGGATTTAACTGAAAAAATTGAGAAATTAGTCGTCAATGTTCAACCAGCTTGTTTTATTTTAATTGGCTTATGCATTATTGGAATGTATTTGAAGCTGTTATTACCAATGTATTCAATGATGCAAGGACTATAGAAAAAGTGACGTTAAAGATAAAAGTAAAAAAATAGAGTGAAGAAGAGGATTAAGTTAAAAATGAAAGAGAAGATGAAGAAGTATTTAGCAAACATTATGGCTAAGCGCCGCAAGCAAGAGGGTTTTACTTTGATTGAAATGGTTGTGGTAATTGCCATTATCGTGATTTTGATTTTGCTAATTGTGCCTAATTTGATTAATCAAAAGAAGAATGCTGAAACTAAAACTGCGGATGCATTTAGGACTACTGTGCAAACGCAAGTTGAGTTATATAAGGATAAATATGGTGAACCTAAAGATTTTGAAGATCTAAAAAAGGACGATTACTTAACTGGTGATCAAATTACTAAAGCTAAAAAGAATTTCACGTTAGACAGTGGCGAAGTTGTTGAAAAGAAATAAATTAGCCGGCTTTTCCCTACTAGAAGTAATAATTACACTTGGTGTTTGCTGTGGCATTTTGTTGATTGGTAGTTTGCAGTTAAAAAGATATCAAGAAAAACTGATTTTTGATAATACTGTTAAAAGAGTTACGACGGCACTTGATCAAACTTCGAGGTACAGTACGATCAAGGAGGTTACTATTGGCGTATCATATCTAGCTAGATCCAATCAAATTTTATTCTCTGGCGGAAAATATCACAAAAGTATTCCAGTTGATCAAAATATCAAAATTACTGGCTTGGATCATTTTAAATTCAACCTGACTGGTTATTCTAAACCAGGTACGGTGACTTTTAGTGGCTACGGAATGGAAAAAAGCCTGAAATATCAAATGCTGTGGGGGAGAGTAGCGGAATGATAAAAGTTAAAGGATTTCTAGTAATTGAGAGCTTTATAGCAATTATAATTGCTGTGATTGCTGTTAGTTGCTTTTATATAACTGTAGCTGAAAATCAGAAAAATGGTCGTGAGATGGAATTAAAAACAGATCGTGCTTATGCTTACCATATACTGACTAAAACTGACCTGGAGCAAGTAACAGTTCACGATCGAATTTATCAAAAGGCAGGACGTAATCATGTTTGGGATGCAACGACTAAACAAACTTTTGCGGTCAAAGAGTAAAGGTTTTATGTTAGCTGAAGCAATGTTTTCGCTTTTTATTACTATGATGGTGCTGCTAATTTTACAAAATTTATTGTTGAGTGTTAAAAAAGCAAACTTGAATCAAAATCAGCATGTCAATGAAGTAGCCTATGCTTATGTACAGCTAGAAAATTTTATGCGGGCTGACAAAATTAAGGCAGTGTATCCGGTGACTAAATTAGCTACGAATAATAGTGCTTCCTTTAAGTGCATCGATCAAAAAGGCGATGCAACTACTTACCGAATTGAATACTATAAAAAGAACGTACTTAAAGTATCTGGTGCAGGGAAAGGCTATATGCCGTTATTATTTAACGTTGAAAAGGCTGCTTTTAAAACCACTAAAGATAGCATCATTATTAGGGTAACAGAGAAAAATAAGGGTGCATCAGATTTAGTTTTTCAGCTTGATGAGGAACAGGAAAAGAAAAATGCTAAAACCAAAGAAAAAGACACATAACGTAAAAGGCAGTGCCTTACTAAGTAGTGTATTAGTTTTAATGACCACGCTTTTGTTTATCAAAATGTATCAAGATATTTATCATGCTAGCATGGAGAACAATCGCCTAATTATCGAATGCTTAACGGATGATTGACTTTCCTTGCACCTCTTTATCCCTTTCTATAAAATAATTAAGGTATGGAGGGACCGCTATGGAAAATTTTGAAAAACTTTTTAATCAGTTTTTAGACTGTGTGCAAACTTTGCAAACGGCATTAAATGTTTCATTTACAGAAGCCTTAGTAGAGACTTTTGATAACTTAGAAAGTGGCAAGATTAAGGTTGAAAATGGTGCACCGGATGAAAAAACAGTGGCTGAATTAAGTCAAAAGTATCAAGCAATAGATTATGACGAAATTAGCCAAAAAGAAAAGGCTCAAGTCTTTACTTTTCTAACTTTAAAGGCAGTTAATGATGATGGCTTTGATGTTAACCAAATGCCTACTCCACCTGCAATTGCTACAGTAGTAGCAATGTTGATGCATAAATTATTAAAAGATCAAAAGATGGAAATCGTTGATCCTGCTGTGGGTACAGGGAATTTGTTGTTTTCAATTATTTCTCAACTTAAGGCACTCAATCATTCTAAGGATAATTATCAATTGGTAGGGATTGATAACGATGAAGATATGTTAAGTTTGACAGATGTGGCTGCGCATCTGAATAATATTGACATTGAGTTATATCATCAAGACGCTTTAATGCCTTGGATGTGTCCTAACGCTGATGCAATTGTAAGTGATTTACCTGTAGGCTATTATCCAGTTGATGAGAATGCCAAGAATTTTGAAAATCAGGCTAAGAAAGGTCATTCTTTTGCTCATTTGTTGTTAATCGAACAAATTATTAATAATTTAAAGCCTAATGGCTATGCCTTTTTGGTAGTTCCTAAGTCTATTTTGTCAGGCAAGATTGGCGCTGATTTTATGCCATGGTTAACTAAGAAAGTTTACTTGAAGGCAATTGTAGAATTGCCAGATGATATGTTTAAGAACAAGTTTAATCAAAAATCGGTTTTAGTTTTCCAAAATCACGGTGATGAGGCTAAAGCAAGCGAAGTTTTACTTACCAAACTCGGTTCCTTGAAAAAAGAAGAGGCTTTAATTCAATTTAATGTTAAACTTAACGAGTGGTATGCAAAGATTAACCATTAATTGATAAAGCACTTATTTTTTTGAAAGAAGAGGAATTAATTTTTATGAAAAAAGTTTTGGCAATTAACTCTGGTAGTTCATCTTTTAAGTACAAATTATTCTCATTACCAGATGAAAAGGTTCTTGCCAAAGGAATGGCTGATCGTGTAGGTCTTGAAAATTCATCATTTGAGATTAAGTTAGCTGATGGTACTAAGCACGTTGAAAAAACTGAAATCCCAGATCAAGAAGCTGCAGTTAGCTTATTGATCAAGTTTTTAAAAGGATACCATGTTGTTGAAGAACTAACTGAAATTGTCGGTGTAGGACATCGTGTTGTTAATGGTGGAGAGTACTTTAAGGATTCTACTATTATTACTAAGGAAAATCTGCCTAAGATCTACGAATTGTCAGATTATGCTCCGCTTCACAATCCTGCTGAGGCTCGCGGAATTGAAGCTTTTATGAATGTTTTACCAAATGTGCCAGAAGTTGCGGTTTATGATACTACTTATCACCGTAATCTTGATCCAGTACATTATTTGTATTCACTTCCTTATGAATATTATGAAAAATATGGTGTACGTAAATATGGTGCTCATGGTACTTCAATTCGCTATACAGCACCGCGTGCTGCTAAATTATTAGGTAAAGATTTAAAAGACTTAAAGTTAGTCATCTGTCACTTGGGATCAGGCGCATCAATTACTGCAGTTAAGGATGGCAAGTCTTACGATACCTCAATGGGCTTTAGTCCAATTGCCGGAATTACAATGGCTACTAGAACCGGTGATATCGATCCTTCACTCGTGCAACATCTAATGAAGGTAGAGCATAAGTCGATGGATGAAATGATTTATATCATGAATAATAAGTCTGGTTTGTTGGGCTTGTCAGGAATTTCACCAGATATGCGCGATGTGCGTGAAAGTGATAGCGAACGGGCTAAGTTAGCAAGAAAAATTTTCATTAATCGTATTATTCGCTACGTTGGTGCTTATATTGCCGAAATGGGCGGCGTTGATGCAATTATCTTTACTGCTGGTATTGGTGAACATGATACTGGTGTGAGAAAAGCGGTTCTTGACGCTTTCGCATATATGGGTGTTGTTGTAGATAATGAAGCTAATGAAAGTGTTAGTGAAGGACTAATCACAAAAACAGATTCCAAAGTTGCAGGAATGGTTATCCCAACTAATGAAGAATTGATGATTGAACGTGATGTGGTACGTTTGACTAATATTGATTAAGCATTTTTATCGCATGTAATGTGTGTCTATGCTATAATGAATAAGTATCTCAAGGGGATGTTTTGGGATTCGACAGGCGTAGACCCGCATTGACTGCGGTTCGTAGGTTACGACTACGTAAAAACGTTACAGTTAAATATAACTGCAAATAACAAAAATTCTTACGCATTAGCTGCTTAATTTAAGCGCATGTGTTGCTCCTTGTCGGTTTACTCGTGGCTGACACCGAGTATCAACTTTAGCGAGTTACGTTTAACTACCTCACCTGAATAGTTAAAAAGAGTCTTAACAGGTTAGCTAGCCCATCCTAGCCCTGTTATATGGCGTTTTGAGCTAGTGAAGTTCAAGTAATATAACTATGATCGTAGAGGTCAGTGACGAGATGCGTTTGGACAGGGGTTCAATTCCCCTCATCTCCATAGATAGAAAGATGCTTTGTTAGGAAAGTATCCTAGCAAAGCTTTTTTGTTATTTTTTTACTATAACTTTTAGTTATTTACTAATGCTAAAATAAGTATTAAACATTATTGGCAAGGGCTTGTACAATTATCATAGTTAAAAACGAAATTAAGCATATTAAATACACGGAGAAAAATAATGAGAGGAATTAAGAATAGATATTTTGAAGGGGAAAGAATCCTTTACGGCTTAAATGACGCCAACTTAGAAGGTATAACTTTTGGTGAAGGTGAATCACCATTAAAAGAAGCAACAAATATTACTTTAAAAAATTCAATTTTTAAGTGGAAATATCCTCTTTGGTACGATGAAAATGTCAATGTAGAAAATACAACTTTCGAAACAATGTCTAGAAGTGGTATTTGGTACACTAAAAATATTTCAATTAAAAACAGTGCGTTGCAAGCACCAAAGTTGTTCAGAAGAGCTAGTCATATCATTTTAGATAATGTTCATTTTGCTGATGCTGAAGAAACAATGTGGACTTGTGACGATATTAGAATTACTAATTCTCAAATCAATGGTGATTATTTTGGTAAAGATAGTAAAAATATTTACCTTGATAATGTAAGTGTAATTGGCAACTACGTCTTTGACGGTGCCGAAAATATTGAAGTTCATAATTCAACTTTTGTATCTAAAGATGCGTTTTGGAACTGTAAGAACGTTACAATTTATGATTCAATTATTGATGGTGAATATTTAGCTTGGAATACTAACAATATTAAGCTAATTAATTGTAGAATTGAAAGTGATCAGGGATTGAACTATATTGATCAACTTGAAATCAAAAATAGTTCACTCATCCATACAGATTTGGCTTTCGAAAAAGTTTCTAACATGGATGTGGAACTGGATGCCAAAATTGATAGTGTAAAGAATCCAATTTCAGGTAAGCTTGTCGCTCCTGAAATCGGTACTTTAATCATGGATCCTAACAAGATTGATCCTGCAAAGACGATTATTGATTGTCCAAAAATTGGTAAAAAGGTTGATCAATCAGATATGAATCAAGAACCAAAGGACTGGTGATAATATGCAATATGATTTTGTAAATGCTCCAGACAGAACGCATACTGATTCTGTAAAGTGGGATGTTAAGCCAGGCGAATTGCCAATGTGGATCGCAGACATGGACTTTAAGACTGCACCGGAAATAACTGCTGCGATGAAAGAAAAAATTGCTTTGGGTGCATTTGGCTATGAATTTCCTAAAGATGATTACTTTAATGCAGTAGCTGATTGGTATGAAACTGAACACAACCATCGTCCAAAAAATGAATGGATGATTTTTACTACAGGTGTTGTACCAGCAATTTCTTCAATTGTTCGTCGTATTTCACACATCGGTGACAATGTCTTAGTACAAGAACCTGTTTACAATATTTTTTATAATTCCATTTTGAATAATGGACGTCACGTTTTATCAGGTGATTTGCAATTCGACGGTGAAAAATATGCAGTCGATTGGCAAGACTTAGAACAAAAGTTAGCCGAGCCTTTGACTACCTTAATGATTTTCTGCAATCCTCATAATCCAGTAGGCAAGGTTTGGACGGCAGAAGAAGTACAAAGAATCGCAGATTTGTGTCACAAGCATCACGTAACTTTGCTCTCAGATGAAATTCACGGCGATTTAGTTAGAAAGGGCCCTGATTATACACCAGCATTTTCAGTTGAGGTTCCAGCTAAGCAGAGCGTGATCTCACTTGTTTCACCAAGTAAGACCTTTAATGTGGCTGCTCTTCATGCCGCTACTGCAATTGTTCCAGACGAAAATTTGCGTGAAATGGTGAGCCGCGGCTTAAATAGCGATGAAGTAGCTGAACCTAATCTGTTAGCTATTCCCGCAACCATTGCTGCTTATGAACAAGGCCATGACTGGCTGAAGGGATTGAAAGCACAATTAAATGATAATTTTGATTATGCCGCTGAATTTATTCAGGCTAAAATCCCAACTGCAAAGGTGATTTCAGGTACCGCTACTTACTTAATGTGGATTGATGTACATGAAATAACTGATAACTCAGAAAAACTAGTTAACTTTATTAGAGAAGAAACTGGTTTGATTGTTTCTGCCGGTAGTATTTATCGCGGTGATGGTCATGACTTTATCCGGATTAATTTGGCTTGTCCACTAGAAATCGTAAAAGATGGGATGCAAAGATTAGCAACAGCCATCCATAAGTATAATAAATAGCTTTACATGTAAACTAAATAATATACATAGATTGCAGAAAATGGTTTCATTTATTTTGCCTTAAAGTATATACTTTAATTGAGGTGATTTAAATGGAACCATTATTTTTAACCCCGTACTTTAGACCAAAAATTTGGGGCGGACGCAAATTAGATGATATTTTTCACTATGATATTCCAGAAGGAAAAGTTGGAGAAGCTTGGATTATTTCAGGTTACAAGGATGACGCGTCAACTGTAACAGATGGGCCACTTAAGGGAATGTCATTGCGGGATGTTTACTTGAAGCATCTGGAATTGTTTGGCAACCCTAAGGCCAAGGAATTTCCATTATTGGTAAAATTCTTAGATGCTAATGATAATTTATCAGTTCAAGTACACCCGGATGATGATTATGCTCGCAAAGTAGAAAATGATTCTGGTAAGACTGAGTCTTGGTATGTAATGCAAGCTGATCCAGGTGCTTATATTATTTATGGTCATCATGCAAAAAGCCGTGAAGAATTAGCTGATATGATCCACAAAGGCGAATGGGATAAGCTGCTCAGAAAAGTTCCGGTTAAAGCAGGCGATTTCTTCTATGTGCCAGCAGGTACAATTCATGCTTTAACTAAGGGATGCTTAGTAATTGAAACTCAACAGTCAAGTGATGTAACTTACCGCTTGTATGACTACGATCGTGTGGGCAAGGATGGTAAAAAGCGTGAGCTTCATACTCAAAAGTCAATTGATGTGACCACTGTTCCCCATGTTGATCCTAAGTTAGATGTTAAGACTAGCCAAGATCAAGATGCAGAAATTAAGACATTGGTTGAACCACCACTTTCACCACACTTTTATTTGTGGCAAATTGACCTTGATGGTACTTGGAAGACCGGCTTAAAGGATCATCCATACCTGTTAGTTTCCGTTATCAAAGGCGAAGGAAAATTAGAAGCTGATGGCAAGTCATATGATTTGAAGATGGGAACTAATTTAATTATTCCAAATGAGATGAAGAATTTCACTTTCACTGGTAAAATGAGAATAGTTATGTCTGCACCAGGTGAGGAATAACCGTTTAAATTTATCAGAATTAGGAGTGAGAAATCGTGATCTATGTCGCTTGTGGCTTAGTTATGGTGGCGGTAGGGTTGATTTGGCTGATTACGCCAGCCAAAAGGCCCAACCGAATTTATGGCTATTTATCTTATCTTGCGCAAGTTAACCAGGATAGTTTTAAGTTTGCTCAGAAACGGGCAAGCTGGTATTGTATCCTGTTTGGGTTTATTCAAGCACTGTTAGGAGTAATCATTCACTATTTGAATTGGGATCGCTATTTTCTCATTTGGCTGTTAACATTTTATTTATTTATCTTATTGCCAATTGTTTATACCGAAAAAAGTTTGAAAACATTTTTGTCTAAACGACATGAATTGCCACATGACTATGTCGATCCTGATCAAGTGAAGCATAAGAGAACAAAAGGATTTAGGGATTGATAATGAGTTTGAGAATATTAATGGTTGAAGATGACACTTCCGTAGCTGAAATGATGGGAATGTTTTTCAAAAAAGAAGGTTGGCAACAAGACATTGCTGTCGATGGTGTCGAAGCCGTCGATATGTTTAAAAAGAACGCGGATAAGTATGATCTGATTACGTTAGATTTGAATTTGCCAAAAAAAGATGGGATTCAAGTAGCTAAAGAGGTACGGGCAATTTCGCCGACAGTGCCAATTATTATGCTTACTGCTCGTGGCAGTGAATCAGATCAAGTGTTGGGGCTAGGTATCGGAGCTGATGAGTATGTCACTAAACCATTTAGCCCAATTGCTTTGATTGCCCGCATTAAGGCTTTGCATCGCCGCGTGATGATGGAAGAAGAACCAGCTCATACTCAAGAAGATAATGAAGACTATGAGATTACGACCGATCATTTGAAGATTTCAAAAAATAGACGAGAAGTTTTATTTGATAATCAGCCGGTAATGGGTTTGACACCAAAAGAATTTGATTTGCTGTATACAATGGCACAAAAGCCTAGACAAGTCTTTTCTCGTGACCAATTACTAGAACTAGTTTGGGGCTATGAGTATTATGGTGAAGAAAGAACTGTTGATGCTCATATTAAAAAGCTTCGACAGAAATTAGAGAAGGTTGGTGCCAAGGTGATCCAAACTGTCTGGGGCGTCGGTTACAAGTTTGATGATTCGCAGGTCAAATAATGAAATTAATTTACCAAAATATGTTGAGTTTCTTACTCATTATTGTGACAACTATCTCGATTATTGGTTACTCGGAGATTGGTTATGCGCGTAATCAAGCTTATACGCAAAACTACCAGCGGATGGAAAGCTATGCTAATTCTTTGGGAAACTTGGCGGAAGCTGATAGCCAAAATGGAACTGCATTACTTAGCAATAACTTCTTGAATCAATTAGAATATGTTCTTCGTGGTGATGATGCTCATTTACGTATTTTTAATGATAAAAATGAGCAGATTTATCCCAAAACAAAGGCTAGAATTCAGCTTTCGCGAGAAGTTTTTACTACTTTAAAAAATGGGCAAGAGATTAGAATTCAAAATAATCATAATGAAAATTCACCGATTAGTTCAACTAAGGATGCCTACACGGGGGTTTTGGTTCCATGGATGAATGGCAAAAATCTTGTTGGCATTGTTTGGATAGGATCGAGAGTAAAGCATGTTGAGCGACCGATTTTAATGGCTAAACGCAATTTGTTGCGTGCATTGTTAATTACTGTAGCGGTTGGATTGTTGCTGAGCTTTATTATTTCTTATTATTCAACTAAACGAATTAAGCGATTATCACGTGCTACGCAAAAAGTTGCATCAGGTAACTTTAATGTGCAAATTGAGCATAAAGATAGCGATGAAATTGATCAATTGGCTGAGAATTTCAATAAAATGGTGCAGGCTTTGAAGCAGTCGAACGAAGAGGTTAAGGCTCAAGAAGAGCGACGAGACCAATTCATGGCTGATGCTGCTCATGAAATGCGGACGCCATTGACAACAATTAATGGCATTCTAGAGGGCTTGCAATACGATGCTATCCCAGAGGATTCTAAACCGAAGTCAATCGCGTTAATGCAGCGCGAAACTAAACGATTAATTCGGTTAGTCAATGAAAATTTGGACTATGAAAAGATTCGAAATAATCAAATTATGCTGGTTAAGACTAACTTTAATGCCACAATTATTCTGCATGATTTGAAGTCGCAATTAAAACAAAATGCAACTAAAGCCAACGATGAGCTGGTTGTAGAGGCACCTGATCAGTTGCCTATTTATGCAGATCGTGACCGTTTTACCCAGGTAATGGTTAACTTAGTTCAAAATGCGATTCAATTCACTCATGATGGCAAAATTATTATTTCGGGTAAACGGATAGAGCATGGAACACAATTATCGGTTAAGGATAATGGTATTGGCATGAGCAAGAATCAGACTAAGTATATTTTTGAACGCTTTTTCAAGGCTGATCCATCGCGTGCTCGAATGGGAACTGGCGAATCAGGCTTGGGACTTGCGATTGTTTCTTCTTTGATTAAGCAACATGGTGGCAAAGTAGAAGTATTTTCCACACCAGGTAAAGGTTCCACATTCACCGTGACCTTTTATGACAAGGGCTATGAACAGTTTGTAGCTAAAAACTAAAAAAAGAACGCACAGTTTTTCTTGAAAGGTCTGTGCGTTCTTTTTAGTTATTGGTATTTTCTGAACTGTTTTTGTTTTTCTTATTCTTATTCTCTTTAATATTTTTAACGCTGTCAGGAACTTGGGTAATTTCTTGTTTTCTATCCTTTAGTTCAGCGGCATCAGTACGGTAAAGATTAGTAGTTGTACCGCGATGTCTGCTATAAAGCGAGGTGGAATTGCCAGCTAATTCATTTCTGATAGCGATCATTTTTTGATAATTGACGGAATAATCAAATTGGGTTGGATCAGTTGGAACAAAGTCAGTTGGGGTGTAGAAGCGTAACAAATTGTGGTTGTTTAATAAATCAGAATAGTGTAATGATGCCTTGGCCTTTTGTGCTAGCTCAGAGATTTCTTTTTTCTCTTGAGGAGTAAAATTAATGATTTGTTTACCGCTAACTCGGTCATAAACGGTACCTTTGATTCCTTTAGCACCAACTATGATATATCTGGAGCTGACAATGGTCCCATTACGAAAGACGATCCAATTTTGTCTTTTAGGCGAAAGCATGTCGCTACCGAATTGGACATAGTTTTTATTGTTAATACCGAGCAAATGCATCAGTGTTGGCAAGACATCAATTTCACCAGCAATTTCATGGTTAATTTTTCCTTTCAAATTATTGGCATGAATCATGAATGGAACACGCTGCATTTGAACATTATTGTAAGTATTCCACGTGTCAGAGCTTTCACCAATAATTGGTGCTAAGGTTTCATTTTCAGAATTACTTAACCCATAGTGATCACCATAAATGACTACCATTGAGTTTTTGTAAAGACCAGAAGACTTTAAGTAGCGGAAAAATTCACGCAATGCCTCATCTAGGTAGTGGGCAGTTTCAAAGTAATTGTTGATAGTTTGGTCGGCAGTGTTTGTAGTCTTAAAGTTAGGGTCCTTGTCTTCTTTATCTAAGTTAAACGGAATGTGGTTGGTTACCGTAATGAACTTAGCATAGAAAGGCTGCTGCATCTGCTCTAAATATTTAACGCTTTCGGCAAAAAGCAGCTTATCTTTTAACCCATAGCCGCTTGCATCTTTACTTTGGGAGCTATAGTAATTTTTATCAAAGAAATAATTATAGCCCATATTTTTATAAACATCATTTCGATTCCAAAAACTACCGACGTTGCCGTGAAAGACAGCGGAAGTATAGCCATCTTGACGCAAAATTTGCGGTGCAGCTTGAAAGGTGTTTTCCGAACCTAAAGAAGTGAATAAAGATCCGTCGGGAATACCGTAAGTACTAGTTTCTAGCATGTTTTCCGCGTCACTGGTTCTACCTAGACCAACTTGGTGGTAGAAGTTGTTAAAACTGAGCGTATGTTTATTTTGATAAAGTGAATTTAGAAACGGCGTCACTTCTTTGCCATTAACCTTAAGATTAATTAAAAATTGCTGGAAACTTTCTAAGTGGATGATAATCACATTGCGGTTTTTCTCAATACCAAAATATGAGGAAGATGGAGCAGCATTTTGTTTTTTGGTGAAAGTTAAAATCTGGTTCAAGTCTGCAGCGTTGGCATTTTTAGTGACTTGAACATTTTGCGCACTCTTGAAGCAATCATAAGCGGTAAAGGTGTCAATACCAAGGTATTTAACGACATAGGAGCGATCAAAAGTGTTGCGCAATAAGCGCGGACGAGAAGTTTCTGCCAAAAAAATGTTAAGGGTTAGGATAAATGCACCTACTGAGGTAATCGCAAAGGGAGTGGATAAACCATAAGATCTTTGATCAATTTTGATTTTATGAATGATCAGTAAAGTAACAATAACGATCAAATCAATCCAGATAATAATGTCTGTTGGATGCAGAAGAGCAACGGTACTTTTACCTAGACCCTGCGAAACTTTACCAACGTTAGACATCGTTTTAATTGTTAAAAAGTCCGAAAATTGACGATAGTAGATAATATTTGCAAAAAGCAATGCCGTATTGGCAAAATCTAAAATTAACATTGTGATGTAAGAGATCAGCGGTTTAGGAATATAAAAACCGAAGCTGATTAAAATGATGGCGGACCCTACGGGGCTGAGCCACATAATGAAATGTTGATACGGGTCGCTCAAGCCTAAATTGAAATCAAAATAAGCTGCAAAAATATATTTCAGCCAGAAACAAACAACTAAAAGGGTTAAAAAGCCCGTTCGTGTTTGAATAAAACTGATAATTTTCTTTTTTTCCATATAATGCTCCTTTAACATCTTTTAATTTTAATGGTTCACCTCTTTTAAAACAATAATTTGCTAAGAGTTATCTTTTTTTTAAGATTTTCCAGCCGTGAAAATAGGTATAATCTATAATGAATATTTTGGAAAGAGGCAAAGTATGCTATTTTTGGGCCCACTTTATAGTTTTTTAGCTAAACAGTATGCAACTAATATTAACCACTTTGCATTAGTTAAATTAACCTTATTAGCGCTGGATAAAACAATATTTTATTTTTTAATTTTTGCTGTATTGCGTTTAATTTGGCTTCTTTTGGTGCGCCGCAGAAGATCAATTAGGTCTGAAGCTAGCGTTTGGGTCTTTTCTTTTTACATAATCTTAGTTTTGATGCTGACAACTTTTAGAAATACCTACTTTCCGTGGCAGCTTGATTTTAATTTCTCTAGGCCATTGAGTGATATTAACTTGGTATTCATGAAGGAAACTTGGAAATTAGTCTATGCTCCCAGTCATTTGGATTTCTTTTATAATTCTTTTGGCAATGTCTTGTGCTTTGTGCCGTTTGGCATTTTTTTCCCCATTGTTTTTTCAAAAAGAGCAACGTTTTTAAGGACGGTACTGATGGGGATGCTGTTTTCAGTGGGAATTGAGACTCTGCAGTTTTTGCTGGTGACGGGGGTTAGCGATATTGATGATGTTTTCTTCAATACTTGTGGAGCAATTTTGGGTTATGTGATTTTTAAAATTGTCAAAAAAGCCTGAATGCGCTTATAATGTACTGGTATTTATAAATCAAGATTGTTAAAATAGGTTTGTGAAAAATATTTTATTTAGTTAGGAAGCAGATTTATGAGTTTAATTAAATTTGATAGTAGTAAACTAACACAATTTGTTCATGAAAATGAATTAAGCGAAATGCAAGCTATGGTTAACGCTGCTAATACTGAACTTCGCGATGGAACTGGTGCAGGTAACGATTTCCGTGGTTGGCTTAATTTGCCAGTTGACTATGACAAGGATGAATTTGCCCGCATTAAGAAGGCAGCCAAGAAGATTCAATCAGATTCAGAAGTTTTGATTTGTATTGGTATCGGTGGTTCTTACCTTGGTGCCCAAGCTGCAATTGAATTCTTGAACAGCAATTTCTATGGCAAGGAAAAGAACGGTATGCCAACTGTTGTCTTCTGTGGTAACTCACTTTCAGGCTCATACCTTTATGACTTGATTGAATGGTTAGGCGACAAGGACTTCAGTGTTAACGTAATTTCTAAGTCAGGTACTACTACTGAACCATCAGTAGCCTTCAGAATCTTCAAGGACAAGTTAATCAAGAAGTATGGTAAGGAAGAAGCTGCTAAGAGAATTTATGCAACTACTGACCGTCAAAAGGGTGCTTTAAAGACTGAAGCTGATGCAGAAGGTTACGAAGAATTTGTAGTTCCTGATGATGTTGGTGGTCGTTACAGTGTTCTTTCAGCTGTTGGTTTACTTCCAATCGCTGCTTCAGGTGCTGACATTGACGAATTGATGAAGGGTGCTGCAGACGCACGTGCTGACTACACTGATACTGATTTGTCAAAGGCAACTCCATACCAATACGCAGCACTTCGTAACATCCTTTACCGTAAGGGTTACACTACTGAAATTGTTGAAAACTATGAACCAAGTTTAAGAATGTTCGGTGAATGGTGCAAGCAATTAATGGGTGAATCAGAAGGTAAGGATCAAAAAGGTATTTACCCATCAAGTGCTAACTTTACTACTGACCTTCACTCACTTGGTCAATACATCCAAGAAGGTTTACGTAATTTATTTGAAACTGTTATCCGTGTTGAAAATCCACGTCATGATGTTAAGATCCCAGGCGATGAAAAGAACCTTGACCAACTTAACTTCTTGGAAGGTAAGAGCTTGAACTACGTAAACGATCGTGCTTATGAAGGTGTTGTTTTGGCTCACACTGATGGTGGTGTTCCAGTTATGACTGTTAACATTCCAGACCAAAGTGCACATACTTTAGGTTACATGATTTACTTCTTCGAATTAGCAATTGCTATTTCAGGTTACTTGAACGGTATTAACCCATTCAACCAACCAGGTGTTGAAGCTTACAAGCGTAACATGTTTGGTTTACTTAACAAGCCAGGTTACGAAAACTTACACGACGACTTAGCTAAGCGTCTTTAATATTAGATATACTCAGCATATTTGATAGTATGCGTATTAATATAATTAGCTGTGCTAATTAAAGAAAGAGTAGGAAACAAAGGTTTTTTGCTCTTTCTTTTTTTGTGGAAAGGATTTTTGTGTGAAAGAGAATACTAAAAATGTTTTAGCAGTATTATCAGCTGCGTTTATGTCATTTGTCGGAATTTTGACGGAAACTAGTTTAAACGTCACTTTTCCTACGATGATGAAGCAATTTGGTGTCGGTTTGGATATAATTCAATGGACGACAACAGGATATTTATTGGCGATTGCGATTATTATGATTTGTTCTTCATATTTGAATGAACGTTTTACTGCGCGGCAATTGTTTATTGTTGCTTGCGTTGGTTTTATGATTGGAAGCGTAATTAGTGCTGTAGCACCTAATTTTCCTATTTTACTGTTAGGTCGGCTGATTTCAGCTCTAGGTGCAGGATTAAGTACACCGTTGATGTTTAACTTAGTAACCGAAGTTATGCCTCGCGAAAAATGGGGCGTTTACATGGGAATCGCCGGCTTAGTAGTAGCTATGGCACCGACTTTAGGACCAGCATTTGGCGGTATCACTACTTTTTATCTTAACTGGCGCTGGATTTTTGGTTTTGTTACAATTTTTGCGATCATTGTTTTTGTTGCCGGGCTATTTGTAGTCGGTAAGTATCATGAACAAACTAAAAATAGTTTTGATTGGCTATCATTTATCGTTTTAGCTATAGCATTTATTACTTTGACATTAGGCGTAAATCAAATTAGTAATGGATTTGCTAATCCTTTAATGTGGATTTTATTAATTGTGACTGCAATTTTAATTTGGTTATTTGTTAGATTATCTAAAAAATCATCCAAGAAATTGTTAGATCTAGCCGTATTTAAGCAAAAAGCGTTTGTTTATGGTGCGTTAGCTTACTTTTTATTGCAATTTAATAATATTGGTATCAGTTTTGTATTGCCTAACTACATCCAAATTGTCGGAAAGCAAACATCTTTAGTTGGTGGTTTGATTTTGCTACCAGGTAGTATTATTGCAGGGCTACTCAATCCATATTTTGGTAGCCTATATGATAAAAAAGGAGCTAAATTGCCACTTTATTTAGGTGGCTTCTTAATGGCGATCAGCTGCTTGTTATTTGCTATTTTTGGCTTAAATTTGACTGTGATGATGATCATTATTATTTATGGCATCATGATGTTAGGACACAGAATGTCATTTTCTAACACGCTAGCTGAAGCTTTGAAGGTAGAAAAAGGAGCATTGCGCGCCGATGCAACCGCAGTTTGTCAGACTAGCCAGCAATTAGCCGGTTCTGTAGGAACAACTATCTTAGCAGCAATTATGTCGATTTGGCAGAAAAAGGGTGCAGCGTCCTATGCACTGGCGACAGCTCAAGGTAGTCAGGCAGCCTTTTATTTTACTTTATTAATGGCATTAATCATTTTAATTAGCTACTGGAAAATGTTTAAAGCAGAAAAATAATATTTGACTAGTACATTAGCGTTAAAATAAGTTATAATACTAGGCGGATGATGAAATTTAGTGAGAGATAAAAAGACGACTGACACACAGCCGTCTTTTTCTATAATTTATATTTTGGCGTTTTCGTTGATAAAACTACGGATAATTTTTTCGCGCATAGCTAAGAAAACAGTGTTGTGTCCAGTCGGATGGACTCGATTGGTCAATAAAATTAGACCAGAGCGTTTGATGCGATCAAGAATAATTAAAGTACCAGTAAAACCGGTGTGCAAAATGATCGGATAATTTTGCTTTGGATCAAACCGAAGGTCCCATCCCCAAGAGCGTGGTTTTATGCCTTGGGGATTTTTATTATCAAATAGCTGGCTGACAGTCTTTTGACTATAAGGTAAAACATCCTTTAGTCCTAAATAACCTTGGGCGAAGGTAACTAAGTCTTGAAGATTGGAAAATAAGCCAGCAGAACCGCAATCTATTCCAAGTTGTCTAGCTTTAGGATCATGTGGAATACCTTGCAAGACATGGCCATCAACTAGGGCAGTAGGCACGCAATCATCCTTTTGTGGTGAAAAAGTAGTATTTTCAAGCGGCATTTGATTGAGGACTTGCTCTGTGACTACTTCTTGGACAGGTTTACCAAAAATCTTTTTAATAACTAATCCAAGTAAGATAAAGTTTGTATCGGCATACCGCATCTTGTGTTCAAATTCGTCAGTTACTGGCAGATTGATAATTGCTTGTAGTAAGGCATCATGATCTAGTTTGTCGCGGTGGGGGATCCAGCCACGAATGCCACTAGTATGGGTTAGCAAGTGATAAAGGCGTACACGCGGGTCTTTAAATTCAGGAATAAATTGCTGCAAGGGCTCAGTAAAGTTAAGTTTGCCTTGGTCATAAAGCTTAAGCAAGACATTTTCTGTTGCTAAAACCTTAGTCAAACTAGCTAGGTCGTATTCTGCAAAAGGGCTCAGCTGAGTAACTTCTGGGTAGATACTAGCAAAACCAGTAGTTGATGTAAAAATTTGCTTATTTTTGATAAAAGTGTAATTGACGCCTGGAACAACGCGTTCAAAAACCATTGATTCAATTAAATGCTGTGTTTTATTAAAGTCGATCATGTTTCACCATCCATTAGCATTATTATAGTCAAAATTACTTGACAAGCATAGAAGAAAAAAGCATAATTATAAATGTTGATTCGCCCGTTGGTCAAATGGTTAAGACGCTACCCTCTCAAGGTGGAGTTATGAGTTCAATTCTCGTACGGGTGATTTACTGGGATATAGCCAAATTGGTAAGGCACAGGATTCTGGTTCCTGGATGTTTGGGTTCGAGCCCCAATATCCCAATAATTAGAAAGGCTGTAGCATTAGAGCTACAGCTTTTTTTGTACACAAAAAAGGATTCCCGCGGGAATCCTTTCTATTTACATACCAGCCTTAATGATTTTCTTTTCGGCCATCTTCTTTCTAAGTGCAAGCATTGCAGTATAAGTTGAAAGAATATAGACCTTCTTAGTTGGCAGTTTTTTAATTTCTTCAATTAGGCTATCATCATCTGGATTAGTACTCATTTGTCCTGGATCAAAGCCAGCAATTTCAAGTCTAAAGCCCATATCATGCCAGCGTTGACCACCGACGAGGATCTTTTTAATCTTTTCTTTGTCTAATCCTTCAAAATCAGCATCCCAAATCCAAGAAGTATCAATTCCATCAGCGTGGTTGGCATTAAGCAAGGCAACTAGTGAATAATCATCTTTTTCTGTATTAAGCATGTGCAAGACTTCATCCAAACCAACTGGGTTTTTAACTAGAATTAAATCGATATCCTTATCGCCATAGTGAATTAATTCTTGACGACCAAAGATCCGTTTATTTTCTGCAAAAGCTTGAGCAACTTCAGCTTCAGTTAATCCAAAGTGGCGTGCAACAGAATAGGCGGCTAAGGCATTATAAATGTTATAAGTACCACCAATATTAATGGAATATTGCTTGTTGCCCATTTGGAACGTTGAGCTATTAGGTGTTTGATCAATAATCTTGTTAACTGTAAAAGTTAAATCAGGACGGTGGTAGCCACAGTTAGGACAGAAGAAGTCACCTAAGTTGGCATAAATACGTTCATGATAATGTAAAATGTGGTCGCATTTTGGACAAAGAACACCATCGGTATTGACTGGAGCCTTGAAGTCGTTTTCAGGTTTGTCATCAGGAAGTTTAAAGCCATAAAAAATTTTCTTATTAGGCAATTCAACTGATGAAAAAATGCTTGCATCTCCGTTAGCGATAATTGTAGCGTCAGGTGCTAATTTAATACCATTAACGATCTTGTCATAAGTGGTATAGATTTCACCATAACGGTCCATCTGATCACGGAAAATGTTGGTTAATACAAAGACGCTAGGATGAAGTAATTTGGTCACCATTTTAACATTTGCTTCATCAACTTCTAGAACAGCGATTTTTCTTTTAACTCTCTTGTGCTTGTGAGCCAAAAAAGCGGTCACTATTCCTTGTTGCATGTTGGAACCAGATGGATTAGTTAACACATCACCATACTTTTTCTTTAAAGCTTCAACAATCAAAGCAGTAGTCATTGTCTTACCATTAGTTCCCGTGACAATAACAGTTTCATAGCCTTTGGCTAAAGAATTTAAAACTTCTGGATCAATTTTCATTGCTAATTTGCCTGGAAAACTGGTGCCGCCCTTAAGGGCATTATGCAAAAACCAATAGCTTGATTTACCGGCAACTTTAGCAATTCCTGATTTAAAACTCATGTACATCCCTCACTTTAAAACTATGTCTAAGTTTAGCATAGAGCGAGGATGAAAACGAGGTTTAATACCTACACAAATTTATTTTTTCCTCTATACTATTAAGGCGAAGACTTTTTGTTAAAAGGGAGGGCCAGCATGGCGCAATTATTTTTTCGTTATGGTGCAATGAGCAGTGGCAAAACAATTGAGATCTTGAAAGTAGCTCACAATTATGAAGCACAGGGGCGCAAGATTGCCCTAATGACCAGTGGCTTGGATAATCGTAGCGGTGTAGGAACGGTTGCTTCTAGAATTGGACTTCACCGAGAAGCAATTCCAATTACTGCTGATATGAATCTATTTGATTATATTAAAAAGATGAACAAAGCAGATGTTGCTGATGGTGATGGTAAACTAGCTTGTGTGTTAATTGATGAGGCACAATTTTTGAAGAGACATCATGTCTTAGAATGCGCTAAAATTGTAGATGTGTTCAATATTCCAGTAATGACCTTTGGCTTAAAAAACGATTTTCAAAATCATCTATTTGAAGGTAGTGAAAATTTATTGATTTTTGCTGATAAAATAGAAGAGATGAAGACCATTTGTCATTATTGTGGACACAAGGCAACAATGAATTTAAGAATTAACAATGGCAAGCCTGTTTATGAGGGTGAACAAGTACAAATTGGTGGCGATGAAAGTTATTATCCTGTTTGTCGCTATCATTACTTTCACCCAGGTGTTGAAAGATAGAGAGGATTTTTAGTTTATGGATAAAGTTATGGCTCAATTAGAGGGTCTAGTAGCTCACTATGAAGAACTTCAGGAAATGATGGCCGATCCTGAAGTTATTAATGATACTAAGCGCTACATGGAGATTTCTAAGGAAGAAGCCGATTTGCGTGAAGTAGTACAAAAATATAAGAAGTACAAAGAGGACAAAAAAGAGATTGAAGATAATAAAGAAATTATCTCCAGTGAAACTGATCCTGATTTAATTGAAATGGCTAAGGAAGAAAATTCTGAAATTGAGAAAGAAATTCCCGAGCTTGAAGATCAAATCAAGATTTTGATGTTGCCTAAGGATCCTAACGATGATAAAGATATTATCATGGAAATCCATGGTGCTGCCGGTGGTGACGAAGCTTCTTTGTTTGCTGGCGATTTGCTTAGAATGTATGAAAAATATGCTGAACGTCAAAACTGGAAGGTTTCAATGATTGATTCAGAACCTACTGAGGTTGGCGGCTATAAACGTGTGGCAATCATGATTACTGGTGACAAGGTTTATTCGAAATTAAAGTATGAAAATGGTGCACACCGTGTTCAACGGATTCCAGTAACTGAATCTCAAGGACGTGTTCATACTTCAACTGCCACTGTTGCTGTTATGCCTGAATATGAGCAAGTAGACATTGATATTGATCCTAAGGATATTCGTGTTGATGTTTACCGTTCAAGTGGTGCCGGTGGTCAGCACATTAACAAGACCTCTAGTGCCGTTAGAATGACTCACTTGCCAACCGGGATTGTAGTTGCAATGCAGGATCAACGTAGTCAACAACAGAACCGTGAAAAGGCAATGCAAATTTTGAAATCACGTGTTTATGACTATTATGAAAGTCAAAATCAAGCTCAGTACGATGCTAAGAGAAAGAATGCAGTTGGTACTGGTGATCGTTCCGAAAGAATTAGAACATATAACTATCCACAAAATCGTGTGACAGATCACCGCATCGGCTTAACCATTAACAAGCTTGATCGTGTGATGAACGGTGAACTTGATGAAATTATTGATGCATTAATTCTTTACAACCAAACTAAGCAATTAGAGGAGTTGGCTGATCAAAATGCCTAAAATGACTTTAAAGCAGATGCGTATTAAAGCGGGTGAGAGTGCTGAAAATGCGCGTCCTGAGGATGTTGATTATGTTCTAGCAGAGCGCTTAGGCTTGACACCAAGTGAATTTGAACTGAAGCAAGAAATGGACTTAACTGCTGACCAGATTAAGCAGGCCAATAAAGATATCGAAAAATTGGCTAAGGGCATATCTCCACAGTATATTTTGGGTTATGCTTGGTTTTTGGGCTATAAAATTATGGTGCAACGCGGTGTCTTGATTCCTCGTTTTGAAACTGAAGAATTGGTTGAATGGGCATTGCAGACACTTAAATCAGGTGATCAAGTCCTTGACTTGGGTACCGGTTCTGGCTGTATTACCGTGGCTTTAGCTAAAGAAGCACAGAAAAAAGGCATTACAGATTTAACTTTATATGCTAGTGATGTAACGGATACTGCCTTAAGAACAAGTGAGGAAAACTTTTTAACTTATGATCTTGATGTAACTACTCGTAAAGCCAACGTGCTGTTGGGCTTAGAAGAATTTGATAAGATCATCTCTAATCCGCCGTATATTAAGACAAGCGAAAAGAATGTAATGGATGAAAATGTCTTGCAAAATGAACCTAAAGAAGCTCTTTTTGCTGGCAAAGATGGTCTAGACTTCTATAAGAAATTTGCTAAGCAAGTGCGTGAGCATTTGAATAGCCATGGAGAATTTTTCTTAGAATTTGGTTTTAGCGAAGAAGAACAACTGAAGGAATTGTTTGCTAAAGAATTGCCTGATTTTGAAATCGAATTTAGAAAAGATATGGCCGGCAAGCCACGCATGGTTCATGGAAGGTGGCAAAAATAAGAATGATGGAAACGAAGATTTTTAAAAAAGATCAAATCAATGATGCAGTTAAGTTGTTAGCTAAGGGTGAATTGGTTGCTTTTCCAACTGAGACAGTCTATGGTCTAGGTGCAATTGCAACCAAAGAAAAGTCTGTGAAGGGCGTTTATGCTGCTAAGGGACGTCCAAGTGATAACCCATTGATCGTTACTGTTTCTGACGAAGAAATGATGGCTAAGTATGCTAAAGAAGTTCCAGAAAGAGCTAAGAAATTAATTAAACATTTCTGGCCAGGTCCTTTGACATTGCTATTGTTTGTTAAACCAGGAACTCTGCCAGATGCAGTTACTGGGGGACTTGATACTGTAGCATTTCGTTGTCCTGATGATCAATTGACTCATGATTTAATTGCTAAATTGGGTTATCCAATTGTAGGACCATCGGCTAATACCTCAACTAAGCCTAGTCCTACTACTGCAGAGCACGTTTACCATGATTTAAAAGGGAAGATTGCCGGAATTATTGATGATGGCCCTACTCGTGTGGGATTAGAATCGACAATTATCGACTTATCGGTAGAAACACCAATCGTTCTTCGTCCTGGTGAAATTACTCCAGAAGAGTTAAGCGAAGTTTTAGGTGAAAAAGTTTTAATTAACACGGGCAAAGTGTCAGACAAAGATATACCTAAGGCACCGGGGATGAAATACCGTCATTATGCGCCAAGTGAGCCGGTAGTCGTGGTTGATGATCCTGCTGATTTTGCAAAAATTGATTTTAATGAAAAAACTGGTGTAGCAGCTTTAGCGCCAGTTTTAGCTAAAATTAATTTACCTCAAGCAAATAAATTTGATCTGGGCAACAATTTAGTTGATGCCGACCATAACTTATTTAGTGGCTTGCGCTATTTCGATGATCAAGATGATATCGAAACTATTTATGTACAAGGATTTCATGAAGGTGAAGAAAGTTTAGCTTACATGAATCGATTGAATAAAGCTGCAGGTGGACATCATTTCAATAAATAAAAAATAAAACGCAAAGGGCTTTAAACCCTTTGCGTTTTTGATTAAAATATTTAATGATCATATTATTTTTTATAGGAGGCATATATGGGAAAGTTCGTAGTTTTGGATCACCCATTGATTCAACACAAGTTGACTATTATTCGTCGCAAGGATACGGGGTCAAATGAATTCCGTCGCATTGTTGGTGAAATTGGTGGGTTAATGACCTATGAAATCACTAGAGATTTGCCACTTGAAGATGTTGAAATTGAAACACCAATGGGTAAGACTGTCCAAAAGGAAATTGCTGGTAAGAAGTTGACAATTGTGCCAATTTTACGTGCCGGTATGGGGATGCTTAATGGTGTCCTTGAAATGGTTCCTTCAGCTAAGATTGCCGTTATCGGGATGTACCGTGACGAAAAGACTTTGAAGCCACATGAATATTTCTTCAAGGCTCCAAAGGATATTGCTGAACGTGAATGTTTAGTCGTTGATCCAATGCTTGCAACTGGTGGCTCAGCTAATGATGCCATTGCTGCATTGAAGAAGCGTGGTGTTAAGGAAATTAAGCTTGCTGTTTTGGTAGCTGCTCCAGAAGGTATTAAGGCAGTTCAAGAAGCAAATCCTGACGTTGACATTTATGCAGCTGCTGAAGATGACAAATTGATGGATAATGGTTATATTTTCCCAGGTTTGGGTGATGCTGGTGACAGACTATTTGGTACTAAGTAATCGTCCTTTTTAGAAAAATATTTTCTCTAATGCGCTTTCATTTTACACAAAGACCTTTTTTGGTGTTAAGATGATTTACGTGTTCGAGTTTTATTCAGCACGAGAAGGGAGGTCACGAAGTAATGGAGAAATCATTTGTTTTTAAATTCATGGGCTTGAATTTTGAACTTTCTGGTATTATCGGTTCAACGCTAATGGCTTTAGCAGTTTTATTTATCTGCATTTGGCTTTCAAGAAAAGTTGAAATGAAACCCAATAAGAGACAAAATGTGTTCGAGTATTTACTTGATTTCACTAACGGCATTGTTAAAGATAATGTTAGCGACAAGGATGCTCAAAATCACCTATCACTATATGCATTTGTTTTATTCCTGTTTATTTGGTTTATGAACCAATTAGGGATGTTCATGGAAGTCAAAGTTGATGATTGGATGTTTATTAAATCACCAACTGCTGATCCAGTAGCGACAATGTCGTTTGCAATGATGACCTTGCTTCTATCGTTCACATTCGGCGTACAACGATTTGGTGTTGGCGGATATTTGAAGAGCTATACGCAACCAGTTGGTTTTATGCTTCCAATTAATTTAATTGAAGAGTTTACCAACTTTTTAACCTTATCATTACGTCTATATGGGAATATTTATGCTGGTGAAGTTTTGCTAACTTTAATTGGTAATGATCTAGCACATGCTGGTGGACCATTTACGTTAGTTTTGGCAGCTCCATTAGCCATGATTTGGCAAGGTTTCTCTGTCTTCATTGGCTCTATCCAGGCATATGTTTTTGTAACTTTATCAATGGTTTACATTGGTAAGAAGGTTACTACAGAATAAATTTTTGGAGGTATAAATTTATGTCAGAAGCTTTTAAATATCTTGCTGCATCCATTGCAGCTGGTTTAGCAGCTTTGGCTGCATCATTGGGTAACGGTAAAGTTATTTCAAAGACTCTTGAAGGTATGGCTCGTCAACCTGAAAGTGCAGGTAACTTGAGAGCAACAATGTTTATTGGTGTTGGTTTGATCGAAGCCGTTCCTATTTTAGCTATCGTTGTTGCCTTCTTGATTTTGTTCCTTTAATAAAAAGAGATAATTTTCTGTTTAAAGGAATAGTATTAAAGAGAGAAGGGCAGTAAATGACTATTCAAACATTATTTGCAGCCTCACATATTTACTTAGGTAATGCTATCTGGTATTTGATCTGTTTTGCCATCTTGATGCTTCTTATTAAGCACTTTGCTTGGGGACCAGTATCAGATATGATGGAAAAGCGGCGGCAAAAAGTTATTGATGACTTGGATTCAGCTGCTAGTGAACGAAAGAAAGCTGAAACGCTTGCTAATGAGCGTGAAGCTGCCTTGAAGAACTCAAGACAAGAAGCAACACAAATTCTCTCTGACGCTAAGAGTAACGCGCAAAACACAAGTAAAGAAATCGTAGCAAATGCAAACGAAGATGCTGCAGCAATTCGCAAAAAGGCTAATGAAGATGCCGCTCAGGCAAAAGCAGACGCTTTGAATTCTGCACGCGATCAAGTTGCTGATATTTCTGTAGCAATCGCTGAAAAAGTAATTGCTAAGAATTTATCTGCTAAAGACCAAAAAGATTTAGTCGACCAATTTATTAAGGGGTTGGATGATTAATGGCTTTAAGTAGAGAAGAAATTGCAGCACGCTACGGTGCCGCACTATTTGGTTATGCGCAAGACAATGATGCATTAGACACTGTTTATAATGAAATGGTGGAATTAAAAAAGGCTGCTGAAGCCAATCCACAAATCATTAGTGTCTTGAGCGATCCTATTTTAAGTAATAAAGATAAAAAGGATCTTTTGACTGCAATTGAAAAAGATTTTTCAGATGAGGTTCAAAACTTTTTGAATTTGTTACTTAAATATGATCGTTTTGCTGATTTGATCGATATTATTGATCGCTTTGTCTTACTTTATGATAATGAAAAGAAGGTCGCATCTGGCGTTGCAACTACGGCTGTTAAGCTAGATGATGATCAACTCAAACGTTTAGGTGAAAGTTTTGCTAAGAAATATAACCTAAACGTGGTGCGTCTAGAGAATAAAGTTGATCCAAGTATTTTAGGCGGCGTGGTTCTTCAAGTAGAAGATCGCGTGATTGATGGATCAGTTAAGAATAAACTGAAGAAGATCCGTGCGCAGATAATTGATAAAAATTAAAAGAGGTGAAACCATTGAGCATTAAAGCGGAAGAAATTAGTTCCTTGATCAAGCAACAACTTGAACATTACGACGATAAGCTCGACATCAGCGAAGTTGGTGTTGTAACTTATGTTGGTGATGGTATCGCCCGTGCTCACGGACTTAACGATGTTTTGTCTGGTGAGTTATTGAAGTTTGATAACGGCTCATACGGTATTGCACAAAACCTTGAATCAAATGATGTAGGTATCATTATTTTGGGTCAATTTGACAATATTCGTGAAGGTGACCGTGTTCAAAGAACTGGACGAATCATGGAAGTTCCTGTTGGTGACGCCTTAATCGGTAGAGTAGTTAACCCATTGGGTCAACCAGTGGACGGTTTGGGTGAAATTAAGACTGACAAGAGTCGTCCAATTGAAGCCAAGGCTCCGGGGGTTATGGATCGACAATCAGTTGATCAACCACTTCAAACTGGTATTAAGGCTATCGATGCCTTAGTTCCAATCGGTCGTGGTCAGCGTGAATTGATTATCGGTGACCGTAAGACTGGTAAAACTAGTTTGGCCATCGACACTATCCTTAACCAAAAGGGGCAAGACGTAATTTGTATTTACGTTGCTGTTGGTCAAAAGGAATCAACCGTTAGAACTCAAGTAGAAACTTTAAAGCGTTTTGGCGCAATGGATTATACCATTGTTGTTGAAGCGGGCCCAAGTGAGCCAGCACCAATGCTTTATATTGCACCATATGCTGGTACTGCTATGGGTGAGGAATTTATGTACAATGGCAGGGATGTATTAATCGTATTTGACGACCTATCCAAACAAGCCGTCGCTTACCGTGAACTTTCCTTGCTTCTCCGTCGTCCGCCTGGTCGTGAAGCTTATCCAGGTGATGTCTTCTACTTACACTCACGTTTGCTTGAACGTAGTGCTAAGTTGAATGACAAACTTGGCGGCGGTTCATTAACAGCTTTGCCAATTATTCAAACTGAAGCTGGGGATATTTCTGCATATATTCCAACCAACGTAATTTCAATTACTGATGGACAGATTTTCTTGCAAAGCGATTTGTTCTTTGCTGGTACTCGTCCAGCCATCGATGCTGGTAACTCAGTTTCTCGTGTTGGTGGTAACGCCCAGATCAAGGCAATGAAGAAGGTTGCTGGTACTTTGCGTACTGACCTTGCAGCTTACCGTGAACTTGAAAGTTTCGCTCAATTTGGTAGTGATCTTGATCAAGCTACTCAAGCTAAGTTGAATAGAGGTCAAAGAACCGTTGAAGTATTGAAACAACCACTTCATGATCCAATTCCTGTTGAAAAGCAAGTTGTGATTCTTTATGCTTTGACTCACGGATATCTTGACGCTGTTCCAGTTGAAGATATTGCTCGTTTCCAAAACGAATTATTTGATAACTTTGACAGCAGTCATGCTGATTTGCTCAAGACAATTCGTGAAACTGGTCAATTGCCAGATGATAAGAAATTGTCAGCAGCAATTGAAGAATTCAGTGAGAGCTTTACACCAAGTGAGAAATAGGAGGTAGAATATGCCTGCATCTTTACTTGAGTTAAAGAAAAAAATTGCTTCAGTAAAACAAACTGGTAAGATTACAGAAGCTATGAGAATGGTCTCTGCTTCAAAGTTGAACCAAACTGAAAATCGTGATAAAGGTTATACCGTTTATAACGACCATATTCGTAGAACTATTTCTCGTTTAATTAGCTCAGAAGTAGTTGATAATCTACGTGAAAAAGACGTCTCAATTGATAAGAACAATGTTGCTCAAATTGATTATACTGATGTCTTTGGTTTGGGGATTACAGCAGATATGATTCAGCCACGTAAGAATATCAAGACAACAGGTTTCTTGGTAATTTCAGGTGACCGTGGTCTTGTAGGTTCTTATAACAGCAATGTCATTAAGAATATGATGAGTATCTTTGAGGACGAACGTGCTCAAGGACACGATATCAAAGTTCTTGCTGTAGGTTCGGTTGCGGCACAATTCTTTAAAAAGAACAATATTAACGTTGTTTATGAAAAGAATGGTGTTTCAGATGTACCAACTTTTGATGAAGCATTACCAATTGTTTCAACCGCAATTAAGATGTTTTTGAATGGTGTCTATGACCAGCTTTACGTATGTTATACTCACCACGTTAACTCATTATCATCTGCTTTTCGTGTTGAAAAAATGTTACCAATCGTCGATTTAGATATTGGTGTCAAAGAAGCTGAAGCACATAAAGAATTAGAATACGATATTGAACCAGATCCAAATCAAGTGTTAATGAAGTTGTTACCACAATATGCGCGTTCTACTATTTACGGTGCTATTTTGGATGCTAAGACTGCCGAACATGCTAGTTCAATGACAGCCATGCAGAGTGCGACTGATAATGCTAATGATCTGGTATCAAACTTAACTACAAAATTAAATCGTGCTAGACAGGCACAAATTACTACTGAAATTACTGAAATTATCAGTGGTGCAAATGCCTTAGAGTAAACTTAGAGTAATAAAGAAAAGGAGGTAGATGTTTTGAGTGAAGGTGAAATCGTTCAAGTAATCGGCCCAGTTGTCGATGTTAAATTCCCAATTGATAAGAATTTACCTGATATTAACAATGCCTTGCGTGTAATTAAGTCAGAGGATGAAAGCATTGTCCTTGAAGTTACACTTGAGCTTGGTGATGGTGTCTTAAGAACGATCGCCATGGAATCTACCGATGGTCTTCGTCGTGGTATGAAAGTCGAAGATACTGGCGGTCCAATTTCCGTTCCAGTTGGTGAAGATACTTTAGGACGCGTGTTTAACGTTTTGGGTCAACCAATTGACGGTGGTCCAGAATTTTCAAAAGATCACCCTCGTGAAGGTATCCACAAGGAAGCACCTAAGTACGCAGACTTGACTACTAGTCGTGAAATTCTTGAAACTGGTATCAAGGTTATCGACTTGCTTGAGCCATATGTACGTGGTGGTAAAGTTGGTTTGTTCGGTGGTGCCGGTGTTGGTAAGACTACTATCATTCAGGAATTAATTCACAACATTGCTCAAGAACATGGTGGTATTTCCGTATTTACTGGTGTTGGTGAAAGAACTCGTGAAGGTAACGACCTTTACTTCGAAATGAAAGCTTCAGGCGTTTTAAGTAAAACGGCCATGGTATTTGGTCAGATGAACGAGCCGCCTGGTGCCAGAATGCGTGTTGCGTTAACTGGTTTGACACTTGCTGAATACTTTAGAGATGTTGAGGGTCAAGACGTGTTGCTCTTTATCGACAATATCTTCCGGTTTACTCAGGCTGGTTCAGAAGTTTCAGCTTTGCTTGGTCGTATGCCAAGTGCCGTTGGTTATCAGCCAACTTTAGCAACAGAAATGGGACAATTGCAGGAAAGAATTACTTCTACTAAGAAGGGTTCAATTACTTCAATTCAAGCCGTTTATGTTCCTGCCGATGACTATACTGACCCAGCTCCATCAACCACATTCGCACACTTGGATGCTACTACTAACTTGGAACGTAGCTTAGTAGAACAAGGTATTTATCCAGCTGTTGACCCACTTGAATCTTCATCAAGTGCCCTTGACCCTGAAGTTGTTGGTGAAGAACACTATGAAGTAGCTACTCGAGTACAACATGTTTTACAACGTTACCATGAATTACAGGATATTATTTCTGTTTTAGGTATGGATGAATTGTCTGATGAAGAAAAATTGATCGTTGCACGTGCACGTAAGGTCCAATTCTTCTTGTCACAAAACTTCTTTGTTGCAGAACAATTTACTGGTGTACCAGGTTCATATGTTCCAATTAAGGAAAGCATTAAGGGCTTTAAGCTTATTTTGGATGGTCATCTTGATGACTTACCAGAAGATGCCTTTCGTGGTGTCGGCCCAATTGAAGATGTTTTGAAGAAAGCACAAGAAATGGGTGTAACTCCAAGTGATCCAGAAGCTAAAGCTTTACTAGAAAAGTAGGGTGATGTCAAATGGCAGATCCAGAGAAGCTTTTTAAAGTAGATGTTGTAACTCCTAATGGAATGATTTATTCACATCGTGGAAGTATCGTTGATGTACGTGCCGTTGATGGTGAACGTTCAATCATGTATAACCACGTACCACTTTTAACTCCACTAGTTATTAGTGAGGTTAAGATTAAGCGAAGCCGTGAAATGGATTCAGTAGTTGATCATATTGCGATTTCCGGTGGCTATATTGAGTTTTCGAATAATGTTGCTACGATTATTGCAGATAGTGCTGAACGCGCAAGAAACATTGATGTTTCTCGTGCTGAGGCAGCGAAGCAACGCGCTGAGCAACGTTTGAAGGAAGCACGGGAAAAACATGACGAACAAACTATGGCACGTGCTGAAGTTGCTTTAAGACGAGCAATGAACAGAATTAGCGTGTACAACACTAAAGGTCACTAGAAGAAGAAAGAGACGAATGCACAAAATGCTGCATCCGTCTTTTTTTGTCAAAATTGAGGAAAATATATGTTTCAATTAGGCATTCATGCCATTATTAGTATCATTATATATTTGATTGCGATTGGCTTATCTTTTCAAGCAGTTAAAGCAATTCAACTAGATAAAATTATTCGTAAAGGCCATGTTTTTGAAACGCAATTATTATATTTATTTATTGCAATTGGCTTAGGCTTTTTAGTTGGCAATTTTGTCATTACTTTTATCGATACTTCAATGCAATTGAGTAATTTGTTTTAAAGATTGTGTTAAAACAAGGACAGTAAAGGAAAGTCATGATTATTTATGGTAAAATGGACGATGAATAATTATGGAGGGTTATCGTGGCACGAGATATAGGAATTGATTTGGGGACAGCAAACGTACTGATCAATGTCTCTGGTAAAGGTATCGTATTAAATGAACCTTCTGTTGTAGCTGTAAATACCGATACAAACAAGGTAGTTGCAGTTGGTTCAGAGGCATATGAGATGGTGGGAAGAACTCCAGGTAATATTCGAGTAATTCGCCCCTTGAAGAATGGGGTAATTGCTGATTTTGACATTACCGAAGCAATGCTGTCTTACTTTATTGAAAAATTAAATGTAAAAGGCTTTATGTCCAAGCCAAATATTTTGATTTGTGCTCCTACTGGAGTTACTTCAATTGAACAAAAAGCAATTATTCAGGCAGCTGAAAAGTCTGGTGGCGGCAAGGTTTATTTAGACTTTGAACCTAAAGTTGCGGCTGTTGGTGCAGGCTTGGATATTTTTAAACCGCAAGGTAATATGGTGATTGATATCGGTGGTGGTACCACTGACGTTGCAGTTTTATCAATGGGTGAAATTGTAACTTCTCAATCATTACGTTATGCTGGCGATCGGATGAACCAGGCTGTCATCAGTTACATTAAGAATAAGCATAATTTGTTAATCGGCTCTAGAACTGCTGAACAAATTAAGATTGAAATTGGTAGCGCCTTTGAACCAGACCAAGATGAACAAATTACTGTTCGTGGTCGTGACGTAGTTGATGGTTTGCCTAAGCAGACTACAGTTACTGCACCAGAGATTCAAAAGGCTTTAGAACCAGGCTTGATGTCAATCCTTGCAGCAGCTAAAGAAGTATTGGAAACAACTCCACCAGAGCTTTCAGCAGATATTATTGATCGCGGAATCATGCTAACAGGTGGTGGAGCCCTATTAAAGAATATTGATAAGTTGATTTCTTATTATTTGCAAGTTCCAGTTTTAATTGCTGATCATCCATTGGAAGCAGTAGCTTTAGGAACTGGTACTTTGCTTAAAAATATTGAAAAGCATCAACGTCACTAAGTGAGGAAATTACTTGCGTAAGATTTTGATTTTTATTGTACGTATTTATCAGACAGTGATTTCACCGTTATTACCACCAAGTTGTCGTTATTATCCCACGTGTTCTAATTATATGATTGACGCGTTGAAAAAACATGGCCCAATTTTAGGGTTAATTATGGGAATTTGTCGTATACTAAGGTGTAACCCTTTTATTAGGGGCGGGGTAGATCCAGTTCCTGATAATTTTACTATTTTTCGAAATCCACATCCGGAACGATATGAAGACCCGATTATATCTTCTAAGTTTCATCCGGATAGCAAGTAGGAGGATTTATGTCTAAAAAATTAGAAAATATTGATATTGAAGTTAATGAACTTAAAGGAAAGAATTTACCAACTTGGGAAGTTATTATTCCTAACAAGAAGTCCATTGGTTTAATTGAAAAGGTGGAAGGTCGTTATCGCGCTACTACTTCTAAGACTAGTAATATTTTATTTGCTAATAGTCTTGAAAGCAGTATTAACGATTTACTTTCATACTTCACCTTACATGAAAAATAAAATTTAAGTAGTGATTGTTTAATGGCAAAAGTTGAAAATGAAACGAGTCTATTCGATCGATTAGCCTGGAATATTATTATACCAGTGCTACTCTTGGCTTTAATTAGCTTGTATTGTATCTATGTTGCTGCATTAGGTGATCCTAGTCATATTGGTTCACCTGTTAGGGCAGTAGTTATGCAGGCATTATGGTACTTGATTTCAATTGCAATTATTGTGGTTGTGATGCAGTTTGATGCAGAACAGTTGTTTAAGATTGCGCCAATTTTCTTTGGAATCGGAATATTTTTGCTGATTGCGGTGCTATTCTTATATAACAGAAGCGTAGCTGCAGATACAGGTGCGAAAAGTTGGTTCAAACTAGGGCCCATTACTTTTCAGCCTTCAGAAATTATGAAGCCAGCTTTTATCTTGATGTTGGCTCGAGTGGTCAAAGAGCATAATGATAAATATGGTCACACGATTAAGACCGATTGGTTGTTATTAGGCAAAATTATTGCTTGGCTGGCACCGGTAGCAATTTTACTAAAGTTACAGAATGACTTTGGTACTATGTTAGTATTTATTGCCATCGTTGGTGGCGTGGTTTTAGTATCAGGGATTTCTTGGAAAATTATTGTACCGTTATATGGTATTGTGATTTTAGCAGCTATTGGGGTTATTGTATTAGTAACTACGTCGGCTGGGCAATCATTGTTGAGTCATTTCTTTCAAGCATATCAATTTGAACGAATTAAGTCTTGGCTCGACCCATCTGGTGATACTTCATCAGGAGCTTATCAGTTATGGCAAAGTATGAAGGCAATCGGTTCGGGTCAGCTATTTGGTAATGGCTTTGGCAAAGCTAGTGTTTATGTTCCAGTTCGTGGATCAGACATGGTTTTCTCGGTAATTGGTGAAAACTTTGGTTTTGTCGGCTGTGTAGCATTGATTTTGATTTATTTATACCTGATTATTCAAATGGTAAAAATCTCGTTCGATACCAGAAATGTATTTTATTCATACATTGCAACTGGTGTTATCATGATGATCTTGTTCCACGTATTTGAAAATATTGGGATGAATATTGATTTATTGCCATTGACAGGTATTCCATTGCCATTTGTTTCTCAGGGTGGTTCAGCTCTGATGGGAAACATGATTGGGATTGGATTAATCTTGTCGATGAAGTTCCATAATCGTGATTACATGTTCAGTACGGCTGGCGATTTTTAGAAATAACATTAAAAAAATACCTCCAAAAATTCAAATCTGAATTTTGGAGGTATTTTTTTATCGGTTATTAAAGCTAAATAATTAGCCTTGCAAAGCATCCTTAACTTCTTCAGTACGACATACCAAGACGTCACATTTAGAAGTTCTAGTTACATATTCAGTAACACTACCGATGAGCAGACGTTCAACGGCGTTCAAACCAGTAGCACCCACAACGATTAAATCAATATTGTGCTTCTTAGGGAAGTCATGTCCAATGATTGTCTTAGGTGAACCAAATTCAATAGAGTAGTGAACATCTTCAGCACCAGCCTTAGTAGCACGAGCTTGGTAATCCTTCATTCTCTTTTCAGCATCTTTAGAAACTTGTTCTACCATTGCTGAATCAAAACTTGAAACATTTTGGAAAGAACGAGTATCAATTACGTGTAAGATTTCTAGTGTTGCATGGTTACGCTTGGCGATGGCTACAGCCTTGCTGAAGGCCAAGTCAGCTTCTTTTGAACCATCAACTGCAACTTGAATATTCTTGTATTGTGAAAGCATATATAAGCACCTCTTCCTATATTCTATTTTACCAAAATTTTGCTTGTCATTAGTGAATTATTATTCTTTATTTTGAGTAATTGATAAACCAAAAGCCAAAATAGTTAATGAAGCTAAGAATAAGGTGATTAGATTTAAATATTTATTACCCATAAATAGCAAAATAATCCCTAAAATACTTTCAGCTAAAAGGGCGACTGAAGTCCACTTAAGAATATTGCTCAAGCGTGGATCGCCACCAATGTCATAAATTAAAAAATGTCCGTTCCTTCTGTGCCACATGTACCATGAGGTTAACAGTAGGAGAAGGATAAAAATAATCATTACAATCTTTATTGCCATTTAACAGTCTCCACTATAGAAAAAGACGGTCAATTGAGACCGCCTTTTTTAATATTCTAAAGAAATCCGAGTTGTCTAAACATAGCATAATGACGCTTGTTGAACCCGCAATGTTCAAAATTTTAGCTGGCATCGCAGCGAATATGGATCCTGCAACAAGGCAGTATTCCGATTCGGTAGTTATTTGCCAACTCCCACGTCTTATAGTTTGATCGGTCAACTTTATACATTTAAGCTTGTCGATCAACTCAGATCACTTATTATAATACGCATATTACAGGTGCTTGTCAACCATATTGAATGCGCGAGATTAGTGATTATTGCGCAAGTTATCAGATTGCATTTGTTTTAATTTTTGATAGGTTGCCTTATATCTAGCTTCGATTTTAGAATTGCCTTTAGGTGCAAAGTAGCTGGCATGAAGTAGGTTATTAGGCAAGTATTGCTGTGCTACCCAATCATTTTGATAATCATGAGGATAAAGGTAGTTCACGCCATGTCCAAGCTTTTTGGCACCAGAGTAATGAGCATCTTTTAGGTTGGCGGGAATTGAGTCAACTTTTTTGGTTCGAATATCAGCTAGTGCAGCATCAATTGCTGAAATGGCACTATTGCTTTTGGCAGAAAGAGCTAACTCAATAACCGCATTAGCCAGTGGAATTCGTGCTTCAGGCAAGCCAACCATTTGTGCAGCTTGGATGGCTACTATAGCGTGTTCAGCTGCGGCTGGATCGGCTAGTCCAATATCTTCGTAGGCAATTACTGCTAGTCTTCGACAGATAGAGACTAAGTCACCAGATTCAATTAATCGGGCAAGATAGTGCAGCGCTGCATCTGTATCAGAGCCACGAATTGATTTTTGAAATGCTGAGACTAGATCGTAATGTCCATCACCAGAAGCATCAAAGTTTTGCACCTTCATTTGAATTGAATCAGCCATTTCTTTTTGAGTGATGATAATTTTTTGATCATCTTGGTGTTTATCTTGCAATTCTTGCTTAGTTGAAAGAACAGCTAATTCTAAACTATTCAAAGTAGACCGCAAATCACCGTTGCCTTTTTCAATCAAAAGAGCACGCGCATCATCTGTTAATTCAACATTATATTTGCCTAGACCTTTTTCTTTATCGTTCAATGCGCGATCGATTGCATGAGAAGCATCATCTGTAGAAAGAGGCTTTAATTCAAAAATTTGGCAACGTGAACGAATAGCAGGGGAGATCGAAATATAAGGGTTCTCGGTAGTTGCCCCAATTAAAATGATTTGTCCCGATTCTAGCAAAGGCAGTAAGAAGTCCTGCTTAGTTTTGTCCAAACGATGAATTTCGTCCAGCAATAAGACAACTGTCCCACTCATTTTGCCTTCTTCGGCTACTTGTTGCAATTGCTTTTTGCCGTCAGTAGCTGCATTGAGCTTTCTAAAGGCATATTTAGTTGAGCCTGCAATAGCACTAGCAATACTTGTCTTACCGATGCCAGGAGGGCCGTAAAGGATCATTGAAGACAGAAGTCTAGCTTCCACCATTCGGCGAATAATTTTGCCTGGACCAATCAGATGCCTTTGACCAACAACTTCGTCTAAATTAGTTGGTCGCATACGATATGCTAATGGTTTCATTTACTTATCTCCGTGAAAAAGTTTATGCCAAAAACTTTCTTTTGTTTTAGGTGCGGCTAATTCTTCTTTAGGAAACTCAGGTGGATAAACTTGCTTTAGCTCAATTCGTGGTCGATTGATAGCGTTTTTCGCTACAACTAGTACTGCCGTATCATGTGGTCCTGTTTTTGCGGTTTCATTGTTAACTAAAGTGAAGGGAATATCATAGTTGCTGCAACTGGCTTCAACGTCTCCCAAGAAGCCATCATCAGTGATATTGCCATTGATCAAAATAGTATAGCCCTTAAAGTCAGTGATATGTTTAAGAAATAGGGCAGTTAATTCAGGATTTTTAACTTCAGTATTGTCCATACGGATTAAGCAGCGCTCACGTAATGAACCTAAAAATCTGCGGCGTTCATCAGGCTTAGTTTGTGGAGTAATACCTTGAGCTGCTTGTTCAACACGTTTATTTAAATCTTCAGTCATCTAATCATCCTTTCTTTTTATGTACTTATTGTAGCAAAGAAAAAAGCCTTTCTCGATTGAGAAAGACTTTCGACAAAATAAAATGTAAAAATTAAAGTAACTTGTTGTACCATTCAACAACTAAGGCTTCATCAATTTCTGGTTCCATTTCGTCACGTTCTGGTAAACGTACAAGAGTACCTTCCATTTTGTTTTCATCAAATGAAACAAATGATGGACGAGCAGTAACTGCTTCTAAGGCATCCTTAACTTGTTGTAAGTTCTTTGACTTTTCCTTCAAGCCAATAGTTTGACCAACCTTGACTTCGTATGAAGGAATGTCAACACGCTTGCCATCAACAGTGATGTGACCGTGGTTTACTAATTGTCTAGCTTGTTCTCTAGTAGTAGCTAAACCAAGACGGTAAACAAGACTGTCCAAACGACGTTCAAGCAAGATCATGAAGTTAACGCCGTGTTGACCTTCACGGATCTTACCAGCGCGAGTAAACAAAGTTCTAAATTGACGTTCGTTTAAGCCGTACATCCAACGTAACTTTTGCTTTTCGTGCAATTGTTGACCGTATTCTGACAAACGACCGCGGTTGTTAGGACCGTGTTGACCTGGAGCGTAGTTACGACGAGAAATTTCCTTACCAGTACCTGAAAGGGAAATACCCAATCTTCTTGAACGTTTCCAACTTGGACCTGTATATCTTGACATAAAAAATCCTCCATAAAATTTAAACAATAATTTTTGGAGTAAAATATTAAGCATAAGTTCAACATTCGTGCATCTTGGATTTACATTTTCGCCCAATGCAGCGCGGGTTACTCGTTCACTAAAGCGTTTCAAGATGTTGACGTTCTTGTCACTTATTGCTGCAAATATTTTACACGAATAGTATTATATAGAGTTCAGAATAATAAATCAAGAAAATAGAACAGCTTTTTGCACCTATTAGGGTCAGGTTTTGTTATAATTATGATAGTTTTGGAGGATAAACTATGTCATCAATTCAAGCTATTATAATTATTGCCGTGGTGATCCTAATCATTGTCGTAGTTGCAGCAATGCTATTGATCAATCGTAAACAACTAAAAGAAATTGAAGCGATTGATGCAGCAGTGACTGAAATTGAGAAGATGCATCTAGAAGATGATATTACGCGACTGGATAAAATGGATTTGGCCGGCGAAAGTTTAACTACATTAAATACTTGGCGCAAGAGCTACACTGAAGCAGCTAAGAAAAAATTACCGCGAGTGCATAAGCTAGTTGAAGAAGCTGCTAATGAAAATGCAACTTATCGCTTGTTTAAAGCAAGAAAGAATATTAAACAAGCACAGGAGATTATCAAGCCAACGCTCGAAGATGCTCGTAACACCAAGGCAGTTTTCACGGAACTACTTGAATCAAATAAGGAAAATCAAATTCAATATGATGCTTTGATTAAAGTTTATCGTGAATTAAGAAAAGATATCTTAGCCAATTCCTTTGAATATGGTGCTGCGATTGATCAGGTTGAAGATCAACTAGCATCAATGGAGAGTGACTTTGAAGAAGCAAAAAATCTTTCTTCACAAGGTGATCATGTTGAAGCTAAGCGAGTTTTGTCCAAGATTCGGATGTTTTTGGGTAACTTACAAAAACGCTTAAAACCGCTAAAAGAGGGCTATCATCAACTTGAAGTAGTGTTCCAAGATCAGCTTAAGGAATTGTCTGATGCTTATAAAAAAATGATTTCAGAAAAATATTACCTTACTAGCGTAGATGTTTTGGGCAGAATCAAGGAAATTCATGATGAAATTGATGGTGCGCGCAAATTGCTAGCTGAGACTAAGGTGAATGAATTAGCCAAGGAAAATAAAAAGATCTCTGGCGAAATTGACGATCTATATGATGTTTTAGCTAAGGAATACAAGGCAAGACCATTTGTTGAAAAAAATCAAAGTAAAATGCTGACTTTGATCTCACATCAGCAAACCGCGTCAAAGAAGCTGGTAGAAAAGTTGCGGCATATTGATGAGAGCTATGAATTGACTCATGGCGAATTGGAAAAGAGTAAAGACTTAGAAAAAGAAGTCAATGAAATGTACCATCAGTACACTATTGATACACAGAATATCGCAGATGGTAAGGGTGTTTACTCTGCTATTCAAGATTCATGGCTCCAGATGCTAGATCGCCTGCGTGAAATTGATGCAGAGCAGGCTAAGATGTCAACTGACGTTGATGGACTTTATGATTCTGAAAATGTAGCTAATGATTCAATCAAGCGCTTTAAGCAAGAAGTTTCATTAGTTTACCGTCGACTTGAAAGACGAAATTTGCCAGGTAATCCTGATAGCTTTGTTCAAATGTATACTTTGGTGGTCAACGAGATTGGTCATGTCAGCAACGAATTAAGTCAGGTCCGGATTAATATGGAAAAGATCTCAGCTGAATTAATTCAAATTTCTGATGATGTGGAGCGGCTTAAACGTGAAGCAGATGACATCATTAATTCCGCTAACCTAGTTGAATTGACGATGCAGTATTCAAATAAATATGCAGATAAGGATTCAATTGCGCAAGCACAAAAGACAGCAATGCAGCTATATAATGAATATAACTATAAGGAAGCCCTTGATACAATTGCTACAGCAATTGAAAAGGTAGAGCCAGGTAGTTATCAACGACTTGAAAATGCATATTATTCAGAAGAGAAGAGTAATTAATTGAAGCGATTCATTATTTAAGCTAAAATTGAAAAGTCATGAAACGGTCAAGTGATTGACCGTTTTTTAAATGAAGGGGTAATGATAGTGATTTATTTTGATAATAGTGCAACAACAAAGATAGATCCACAAGTATTGGATACTTACAATAAAGTAGCGACTAGTATTTGGGGCAATCCTTCGAGTTTGCATAAGATGGGTGATCGTGCACACCAATTGCTTGAGGCGTCACGTAAACAAATTGCTGATTTGCTGGGGACTAAGCAGCATGAAATTTTCTTCACTTCTGGTGGAACAGAATCAAATAATGCTGCAATTAAGGGGACCGCAATTCAAAAGCGTGAATTTGGTAAGCATATTATCACTTCTAGCGTGGAACATGCATCTGTAGCCAATAGTTTTAACGCGTTAGAGAATTTGGGTTGGCGCGTTACCAGATTGCCAGTTGATAAGGAAGGCCGAGTTAACGTTAATGACTTAAGAAACGCGATTGATTCTGATACAACTTTGGTTTCAATCATGGGCGTTAATAACGAAATTGGCACCATTCAACCAATTGATGAGATTAGCGATTTGCTTGAAAATTATCCAACGATTCAGTTCCATGTTGATAACGTTCAGGCACTTGGCAAAAATATTTGGGATAAGATTTTCACACCAAGAGTAGACCTCTCAAGCTTATCTGCGCATAAGTTCCATGCACCACGTGGTATAGGTATTTTATATAAAAAAGAGGGCAAGATGCTCACACCTTTACATGATGGTGGTGGCCAAGAAAAGGGCCTGCGTTCAGGTACTGAAAACTTACCAGCAATTGCGGGGATGGCTAAGGCAATTCGTTTGCTTTTGCAAGATGAACCAGAAAAGGCCAAGCGTGAAGCAGAAATTAAGGCTAAAATTGTTGATTATCTAAAAGATAAACCAGGGATTGATATTTTTTCACCAGTAAGCGATGGCTTTGCACCACATATTCTTTGCTTTGCTCTAGAGGGAATTCGGGGCGAAACTTTGGTTCATACGCTAGAAGATCAAGATATTTATACTTCAACTACTTCTGCTTGTGCATCAAAGACGGCAGATGAGGCTAGCACCTTGGTTTCTATGCGAATTGATGATAAGATTGCTACTAGTGCAATTCGTTTAAGTTTTGATGAGACGAATACGCTTCAAGAAGCGGATGAATTTATTAAGGTCTTTGACAAGATCTATAATCATTTTGCTAAAATTAATCATTTGGGAGAAAATTAATGGAATACACAGAAGTTATGGTTCGCTATGGCGAGCTTTCAACTAAGGGGAAGAACAGAAAGGACTTCATCAATCGCTTAGCAAGTAACGTTGAAAAAGTTCTTAAGGATTTCCCACAAATTGAATTTCATCCTCGTCATGATCGGATGCACATTGTCCTGAATGGCGCATCATTCAAGGATGTTGACCAACGTCTGAAGAAGGTATTTGGAATTCAAACTTACTCACCAGCAATTAAGATTCCTAAGACTCTTGAAGATATTGAAAAGACTTCTTTGGAATTGATGCAAGAGACTTTTAAGCCAGGGATGACCTTTAAGGTTAATACTAAGCGTAGTGACCACAAGTTTGAATACGACACTAATCAATTGAATAATCTGGTTGGTGACTACTTGTTTGATCATATGGATGGCTTGAAGGCTGAAATGAAGCATCCTGATTTGGTCTTGAGAATTGAAGTACGTCAAGATGCCGTTTATATTTCTAATCAGTTGCTTCATGGTGTTGGCGGGATGCCCGTTGGTACTGCTGGTAAGGCTGTGATGATGCTTAGTGGTGGGATTGATTCCCCAGTTGCTTCATGGCTAGCCCTTAAGCGCGGAGTAGATATTGAAATGGTTCACTTCTTTAGTCCACCTTACACTACTGAAAAGGCATTGGCTAAGGCTAAGGAATTGACTGGTATTTTGGCAAACTACGCTGGTAAGATTAATTTTATTGCCGTACCGTTTGCTGAAATTCAAGAAACGATCAAGGAAAAACTGCCAGAAGGCTATTTGATGACTGTGCAACGTCGTTTTATGTTGCAGCTTGCTGACCGCATTCGTGCACAACGTGGCGGCTTGGCTATCTTTAATGGTGAGTCAGTTGGTCAAGTTGCTTCTCAAACTTTGCAATCAATGGTGGCTATCAATGATGTAACTACTACTCCGGTTATTCGCCCAGTTGCAACAATGGATAAAACGGAGATTATTGCCAAAGCTGAAGAGATTGGTACCTTTGATTTATCAATTCAACCTTTTGAAGATTGTTGTACAATTTTTGCTCCACCGCGTCCTAAGACTAAGCCAAAGCTAGATAAAGCGCGTGAATATGAAGCTCGTCTTGACGTTGAGGGCTTGATTCAGAGAGCTTTAGATGGTATTGAAGTTACGCCGATTTATCCAAATGAAAAGTTTTTGGATGATAAGGCTCAGGAAGACGCTGACTTGTTATAGAGGATTAATTTCACTGGTGTTTTTGAAATTTAATATGATACAGTTTAATTATTTAGAAAGATATGGTGTTAATATGGAAACTTCTAGTAGTATTATGTATTGATTTAAAGTTAATATAATAGGCACGCGCAAAACGCGCGTAAAAACGGTCGATTTCGTTTTCGACCGTTTTTTTGCGCGTGAAAGAGTATAATTATAAATAAATAGTTTAGAAACGGTGATCTAAATGAGAGAAACCAAAAATTTAGAATTTAAAGAGAAATTGACGAATACTTTTCTGAAAACGGTTAGTGCATTTGCAAATTATGGCAATGGAAAGATTAAATTTGGAATAAAGGATGATGGATCAATCGTTGGTGTGAAAAATCCAGTTGAATTTTGTTTAAATGTTGAAAATAAAATCAACGATTCGATCACACCAAATCCAGATTATAATTTAGAAATTGATCCTAAAACTAATGTGGTTACTTTAACAGTAAAGCAAGGTGTTAATCCTCCATATTTATATAAATCAAAGGCCTATAAGAGAAATGATAGTGCTTCAATTGAAGTTGATCGATCTGAATTATCACAGTTAATCTTAATTGGTGAAAACAGAACCTATGATAGTTTAACCGCGATGAACCAAGATTTGTCATTTAACATTTTAGAAGAAGTATTAAAAGAAAAGATAGGAATTAAAAGTTTAACATCTGATATATTGATTACGCTTAATTTAGAGCGTAAGGATACTAGTTACACTAACGCCGGTGAGCTTTTGGCAGACAAAAATAATTATCGTGGAATTGATATTGTTCGGTTTGGTGAAAGCATTAATATTATGCTTGATCGAGCAAGTTATGAGCATGAATCTATTCTTAAAGAGTATAAGCAAGCAATTCAAAAATATCGTCAGTATTATCAACATGAAGAAATACAGGGAGCAACGCGAAATATTGTAAGTCAGATTCCAGAAGAAGCTTTTCGTGAGGCAATAGCCAATGCCTTAGTTCATCGAGTTTGGAACATTAACTCGCAAATTAAAATTTCTATGTATGATGACAGAATTGAAGTAGTATCTCCAGGTGGATTGCCACAAGGACTTAGCAAAGAAGAATATCTTTCAGGTCAGATTTCCATTTTGCGTAATCCAATTATTGCTAATGTTTTCTTTAGGTTAGGATTAATTGAGCAATTTGGTACAGGTGTAAGAAGAATAAATGATTCTTATAGAAGTAGTTTGGTTCAACCGCAGTTTGAAATTTTTGAAAATTCGATAAAGATAATATTGCCAGTTTTAAAATTTATTACGGACGATCTGTCTAATGATGAAAAGAAAGTATATCAAATAATTCATGAAGGTGCGGATACTACGAAGCAAATTAGCCAAATGAGTAAGTTTGGTAAGACGAAAGTTTTGAAGATTTTGCGGCAACTAGAAAAACAAGGTTATATTAGAAGAATGGGTGAAGGCAGAGCTACAAAATATATTTTAAGCAAATAATCGCGCGCAAAACGCGCGTAAAAACGGTCGAAAACAAAATCGACCGTTTTTGATTAGTGTCGCAATTCGAAATTGGGTTAACTTTCTTATATAATTAATATTAATCAACATATAAGAACGAAAGAAAGACATAATGCGCATAGATAAATATTTGGCCAATATGAATGTTGGCTCACGAAAAGAAGTACACCAATTAATTAAAAAAGGAATTGTTGCGGTTAATGATGTGATTGTTAAAACGCCAAAGCAGCAAGTTAAAGAAAGCGATCAGGTCACTGTTAACGGAGATGCTGTTGCTTATCAAAAATATCATTATTTCTTATTGAATAAACCTAAAGGTGTTTTGTCAGCGACGGAAGACCGCAGTCAGCCAACAGTGATTTCCATACTGGCGCCGCAAGATCGCTATCAAGGAATCGTACCCGTTGGTCGTTTGGACAAGGATACTACTGGCTTGCTCCTTTTGACGAATGATGGTCAGTTGAATCATGAATTGCTTGCACCTGGTAAGCATGTTGATAAAGTTTATCGTGCTGAAATTGCTGGTGTAGCTAATGATGCAACTGTTAAAACTTTTGCTTCAGGAATGACACTAGGCGATGGGACCAAACTGCAGCCAGCAGAATTGAAGATATTATCCCAGGATGAAGAGCACAATAGGTCTACAACTGAAATTAAAATTCGTGAAGGTAAATATCACCAGATCAAGCGTATGTTTGGTGCGGTAGGGATGAAAGTCGTTGAGCTAGAGCGAATTTCGATGGGAAAGTTAACCTTGCCTGCTAACTTAAAGCGGGGAGAATATCTGGAATTGAAGTTGGAAGATATAATAAAGTGATGGCAAAGATCAAAGAATTCAATGAAGATCCGGAATGGAGTGATTATATCATGGATTACGAAGAGAAAATACTGGAGCGAGAACAAGACGCGCGTGAGGAAGGCTTGATAAAAGGGCGTGAGGAAGGTAAAGAAGAAGGCTTCAAAGAAGGCATAGTATACGGGATTCACAATTTGATTACCATAATGCGAGATTACGGTGAGAATAATCAGAGAATTCTTCAACGGCTTAAACAGAAGTACGGCTCTGATTTTACTGATGAACAATTAGAGAACTTCTTGAAACAAAATTAAAACATCAAAATTAATGGCAATAATCCCTTATTTAGAAATTCTAAATGAGGGTATTTTTCTATTTAAAGTTTTAACTTTAATAATGAAAACGTAGAGCTTAAAAACAATGATATAATTAAGACCATATCAGTTAAATATGTTGAAATCCAGGACCTCTTGTCTGGATTTTTTATTAGGAATAATTATGGAAAAAATCAAAACAGCAATCTATTCAGAAGATTTTGTTCAATTAGTAAAGTATGTTCTAATTGGCGTATTAGGGCTAGTCGTTGATTTTGGAATTTATACAATTTTGACGCATTTCAAGATGAATGTTGAAATAGCTAACATTATTTCGTCTACCTGCGGGATCATCAATAACTTTTTATGGAATTCTTATACTAACTTTAAAGTTCATGATCGCATGATATTAAGATTTATTTCTTATTTTATCGTTGGCCAGATTACCACAGTGTTTACTACGATTTCCCTATTTGTTTTCGTTACCAAATTGGGTTATCCGCACTTAATGGTCAAGGTTATAGCTACTTTTATGGCTACTTTAATTCAATTTGTAATAAATAAAGTAGTTACTTTTAGAAAAGTTAAGAAAGAAGAAATCTAATGGAAAAATTATCAATTGTGGTCCCTTGTTTTAATGAACAAGAGACAATTCCACTTTTTTATCCAGCAGTGCAAAAAGTATTAGCTAAAATGCCCAAAGTGACGCCCGAATATTGGTTTGTAGATGATGGCTCCAATGATAACACACTGACCGAATTGAAAAAATTGCATGAGCAGGACAAACATGTTCACTATATTTCTTTTTCTCGTAACTTTGGTAAGGAATCCGCTATCTATGCGGGCCTATCAGCTGCAACGGGAGATTATATTGTCTTAATGGATGTAGATTTGCAAGATCCGCCTTCACTTTTACCAAAAATGTATAAAATTTTGCAGACTGGTGACTATGATGCAGTTGGCTGCAGACGAGTAGATCGTAAAGGGGAAGGTAAGTTTAAGTCTTTCTTGAGCAATCAATTTTATAAGGTGATTAATCGCATTTCTAAAGTGGAAATTGTTTCAGGCGTACGCGACTATCGCATGATGACCAGGCAGATGGTTAACGCAGTTTTATCAATGAAAGAATACAGCCGCTTTTCTAAAGGTATTTTTGCTTGGGTTGGTTTTAAGACTAAGTATCTTGAGTACCACAATGTCGAGCGCGTAGCTGGTGAAACTGATTGGACGACTCACAAATTATTCAAATATGCGTTGGGCGGGATTGCTGATTTTTCTCAAGCACCGCTTAACTTAGCTGTTTGGATTGGGACAACTTCATTCATTTTGTCAATTATTGGTCTCCTGGTTGTGATTGTTCGTAAACTAATAGTTCCTGGTTCTAGTATTTTGGGTTGGGCCAGCACAATTTCAATTATTTTATTGATTGGTGGCTTGCAGCTTTTGTGTATCGGAATTATTGGCCGTTATATTGGTAAAATCTATTTACAAGTTAAAGAACGACCAATTTATATTGTGAAGGAAAAGAAATGAGAAAGAGCCATAAATTGTTGAATGTCTGGGATATAATTCTCAGACATTTTTGTTTGTAAATTTTAATTTCTCACAAAAAAAGCGTGCTTTTTTGCGTAATAAATAGTGGAGAATAATTCTGTCCTACTATTTATGAAAGAGGTGCGCAATGGAAAATACGCATACATCACGATTCATGAAAAGCAATACCAAAGTCATTTTGTATCATGGAAGCAATCAGGCTGTTTATCAGCCTCGTATAAATAAAAATGTTTTTACAACTGATTTTGGTAATGGCTTTTATGTGACTTCTAATCGTAGACAAGCAGAAAAATGGGCAAAGCGTAAGGCTAGATATTCAGGTCAACCGACATTAAATAGATATGTATTCGATGCTGATCAACCCGACTTGAAAATATTAGTTTACCAAGCAGATATTGATTGGATTAAGTTTGTCATTCAAAATAGAATGAATAATATAAAAGATAATTCTGATATCGTCATTGGCCCAACAGCAGATGGTAAACTTTTTTCTGTTGTTAATTGCTGGAAACATGGTAATCTAGATTTAGATGAGGCTCTGCTAAAATTAAAACCGAGTGTTTATTCGGAGCAGTATTGTTTCAAGACAGAAAGAGCTCTCAAAGCTTTAACGTTCATAGATAAGGAGTTGGTTAGATGATTCCCGAAATTAGTGAAAAGCAATTTCATCAGCAACTAGCTGAAGCAATTAGCGACTTAATTGCTAAGAGATTAAACATTTATCCTAAGCAGGCTCTAAATTTATTTGAGAAGTCACGTGTTTATAAGGATTTAATGAATTCAGATGATGAATTTGATCAAATGATGCCAGCTGATTTTTTTGATTTGTGGCAAAATGAGCGTTTAGTCGGTGTACCAGTTAGTTCGGCCGATATTGCTAACGGATTATTGAAAGATAAGAAGTACAAATGATTATCTTATTGCTCGAAATGGAGTGATTATATCATGGACTACGAAGAGAAAATACTGGAGCGAGAACAAGACGCGCGTGAGGAAGGTAAAGAAGAGGGACTTAAACGAGGCGTCAAAATTTTAGTTTCTTCACTTAAAAGAGCTGGTAATACCAAGCAAGAGATCATGCATCTCCTTGAACAAAATTACGGTTCTGATTTTAGCGATGAACAATTAGAAAACTTCCTAAAAGAAAGTTAAAATAGCTTGCCAACTACCTACTTGATATGGTTTAATTATGTACAAGTAAATAGGGAGTAATCGGCATAAATTGTATTTACGGCGTCAGAACGAAATTTATTTTCCGCTGTAAGTTTAAATGATGAGACTATTGACTAAACAGTGTTTTAGCCAGTAGTCTCTATTTTTTTGCTTAAATTACTCTTATGTTTAGGGAGGGCTTTACATGGAATACTATCGTCAGAAAAAAGACGAGATAGCTAAAGAGTTAAATACCGATTTAAAGCAGGGGCTGAGCGCTAAAGAGGCTCAAGAGAAATTAGCTCAAGTTGGTCCAAATGCTTTAGTTGAAGGAAAGAAGAAAAGTACTTTTCAGGTCTTTTTAGAACAATTTAAAGACTTAATGGTGATCATCCTAATTATCGCGGCAATAATTTCTGCTTTTACGGGCAGTCTGGAAAGTACGTTGGTAATTATTGTTGTATTGATTCTGAATGCGATTTTGGGTACGGTACAACATGTTAAGGCGGAAAAGTCGCTAGAATCGCTAAAGTCATTATCTGCGCCAACGGCTAAAGTTTTGCGTAATGGCCAAAAAATGGAGATTGAGGCCAAGGACTTGGTACCTGGCGACATTCTTTTGTTAGAAGCAGGTGACTTAGTTACTGCAGATGGTCGAATTTTAGAAAATTATTCTCTGCAAGTCAACGAAAGTTCATTAACTGGTGAATCGACTAATGTTGACAAGTTGGACACTGATTTTGAAAAAGAAGTGCCGCTGGCTGATCGGGTTAACATGGTTTACTCCAGTTCCTTAGTAACTTATGGGCGTGCTACGGTTGTGGTAACGGCAACGGGGATGCAGACTGAAATTGGTAAGATTGCTTCCTTGATGAATGAAACTAAGGAACGTCGCACTCCGCTGCAAGTATCACTTGACCAGTTTTCATCACGATTGGCTACTGCTATTTTAATCTTGTGTGCTGTGATCTTTGGTATTCAAATGTGGCGTGGTCAACCGCTGCTTGATTCACTGCTATTTGCAGTAGCTTTAGCTGTTGCTGCAATTCCTGAAGCTTTGAGTTCTATCGTAACTATTGTGCAAGCAATGGGTACGCAAAAAATGGCTAAAGAAAATGCTATTATTAAAAACTTGGCAGCCGTAGAATCTTTAGGGTCTGTATCAGTAATTTGTTCAGATAAGACTGGTACGTTAACTCAAAATAAGATGACTGTTGAGGACATCTATATTGGTGGTAAAGTTTTAAAGCCAAATGAGCTGGATTTGAGTAATCAACTTCACCGCTACTTGTTGTATGATGTAGTACTTAATAATGACTCTAGTCTGTCAAAGGGCAAAGCAATTGGCGATCCAACTGAGTCGGCTTTACTTGAGATGTACCGCCAAGTGCCAGGAATTGACTTAGGTAACGGTGTTTTAGGCTTATCAGAACAAGAATTACGCGAACATTCTAAGCGTCTGGAAGAAGTACCATTTGACTCAGATCGTAAGCTGATGAGTACTAAGCATTTGATTCATACTGTACCAACTATTTTTGTTAAAGGTGCAATTGATGTGCTCTTGAAACGCTGTGTCAATATTCGTTTCGGCGATGAAATTCGTCCAATGACTGAAGAAGATCGTAAAGAAATTTTGGCACAAAACAATTACTTTTCAGAAAATGGTTTGCGTGTTTTGGCTTTTGCTTATAAAGAAAGTGATGAAGAGCTTTCTACTGAATCAGAAGATGGCTTAACTTTTATTGGCCTTGTTTCAGAAATGGATCCACCACGTGAAGAAAGTGTAGCTGCAGTTGCTCGTGCTAAGGAAGCCGGGATTAGGACTGTGATGATTACTGGTGACCATAAGGTGACTGCCGTTGCAATTGCTAAGAAAATTGGTATTTTCAATGAAGGTGACATGGCTTTAACCGGCCTTGAATTAGATGCTTTGAGCGATGAAGAACTTGATCAAAACATTGAGAAGATTTCGGTTTATGCTCGTGTATCGCCTGAAAACAAGATCAGAATTGTTAATGCATGGCAGAGAAAAGATCGTATCGTATCAATGACTGGTGACGGTGTTAACGATGCCCCAGCCTTGAAGAAGGCCGATGTTGGTGTCGCGATGGGGATTACTGGTACTGAAGTATCTAAAGATGCTGCCAGCATGATTTTAGCTGATGATAACTTTGCTACAATCATCAAGGCTGTTGCTAACGGACGAACTGTTTATGAAAATATCAAGAATGCGATCGGCTACTTGTTGTCTGGTAACCTTTCTGCGATTATCACAGTTTTGTTTGCTTCATTAGCTGGTTTACCAGTGCCATTTGTAGCTGTGCAGTTGCTCTTCATTAACTTAGTAACTGACTCACTTCCAGCACTTGCAATCGGGATGGAGCCAGGTGATCCAGATATTTTGAAGCGTAAGCCGCGTGATCCTAAGGCTGGTATTTTGGACAAAGCCTTTGTGAGTCAAATTACTATTCAAGGTTTGATCATTTCAGTAAGTGTTATTGCAGCATTCTTGATTGGCTTAAAGGATAATCCTGCTGTGGCTACTACTATGGCTTTTTCAACTTTGACTTTTGCTAGATTGTTGCATGGTTTCAATTGTCGTTCACAACATAGTATTTTCAAGATCGGTTTCAAAAATAACTGGTATAGTTTAGCTGCCTTTGCTTTAGGCACCGCTTTGCTTTCCTTAATCTTATTTGTACCAGCATTGCATAGCTTGTTTGCGGTAACACCATTGACTGGTCAAGAAGTATTATGGATTGCTGGTTTAGCATTGATCCCAACTATTTTAATTCAAGCAGTTAAGATGATTAGAAAGTAGAATATTTTAGATAATCCTCATGAAGTAGTAACTACTTGATGAGGATTATTTATATTTTAAACAGATTTTACGTATAAAATGCAAAAATATGATAAAATTTAGCCTGAATAAAACAATTTTAGGTGAATAATTATGAATAAAAATAAATTATACTTTTTAAAATTAGAAATTCAAAATCATCCGCTATTTGAGGATGATCTTGAATTTTCACTGGTCAGTGATGCAAGGGTTACTTCTAATACCTCTGATCGATTAACTCACTTGCTCGGCAGTTTATGGGTGAATAATTTAATCACTCTAGTAGGGACTAATGCTACTGGAAAGACTACGATCATGAAACTCTTGATAGGAATTCTTCAAACAGTTGTGATGGAAAAGTCAATTGATCAAACTAAGCTAACGGATGTGCTAATAGGAAATGAGCCTATTAGTGTTACAACTTATTTTTATGGAACTGATCATGTAGTTTATAAGGATAGTTTAGTTTTCAAGTTAAAGAAAACTTTAAGTAAAAGCTGGCATATTGAGTCTGAAACGGTATATCGAAAAAAGGTAACTGTTAATCTTTCAAAGAAAAAATTATTTGATTTCAAAAATATAAAACCAGAATTAGACAGAAAAGAATTAGGCGACCTAGCTTCTTCAATTTTGTCGTCTGATGATTCGATTTTTAGAGCGATTATTTCGAAAAATAAGTATTATCCTCAAATACCATTTGATACTTTGTTCTTTACTGACTTTAATGCATTGATGTATGGTTCTGGCAATGTGCCTGGAGAAATTTTAAACTTTTTAGATCCAACAATTGAATATCTTAAAATTGAAAACAAGCCTGAGGGCTCTGGTGCTACTAAACAATTGTTTAAGCTGAAGTTTAAAGGGAAAGATACAGAGATTGCAGAAAATGATTTTACAACGATTGCAAAATACTTGTCTTCTGGTACAGCTAAAGGGATAACTCTTTATGGCGAGGTAATTAATGCACTTTCCGTTGGTGGCATCATCTTTATTGATGAGTTGGAGAATCACTTTAATCACGCTATTGTAGATTCTTTTATTGAGTATTTTACTAATCCTAAAATCAACATAAATAGAGCTACTTTGGTATTTAGTACGCACTATACTGAAATTTTGGATAAAATTGAAAGAACTGATGAAGAATATATTACTAAGAGAGAAGGCAAGATTCAGCTTCAAAGATATTCAACTGCTGATGTAAGAAGCGATCTAAATAAAGCCGATGTTTTTGAATCAGATTATTTAGGTGGGACAGCTCCAGATTATGATGCCTACATGGCTTTAAAGAAGGCTACAGAAAAGGCGGTTAAAATGGATGAGTAACTCTACAGATCTAATCGCTATTATTGTAGAAGGTCATACTGAACGAGCAATTATGGAAGTTCTATTGGAACACGATGCACTAAAATTCAACGAGGATGATCTTCTTGAAGGTGAAGTAATTAGAGCACGAAATGCTAAAAAGTTTGCTAAAGAATTTTTGAATAAAGGGTTTAGAAGTAGAAAGGTTAAAATTTATAGGATACTTGATTCCAAAACCGAAAAGTTTAATCTTCCAGAAGTGTATAAAAAGAAAGTATCCGAAGTAGTAGAACTTCGTACTAGACCTGAGATTGAAATTCTAGACATTCTTTATCATCAAGACTATCAGCGATATACAAATAACTATAAAAGTAAAGTGAAGCCTAGTGATTTTGTTAAGCAGTATTATCACGATCTTAAGAGTGTGAAATCTTATGATGAAAATTATTATTTTTGGAATAGTCACTATGATGATTTAATCAACGTGTTAAAACAATATAAGCAATATCATTCATCGGAAAAATGTATTGCTGATTTATTAAAAGAATAAAGACATATGGCTAACTTAATTACGACTAATTCCTAACCCTTTTTTCTGAGTGAAGTTCATGCTATAATCATAACCAAAGCAAGAATCAAGAGGGGTCGACTTTATTAACAGAGAAAAGCCAGACAGCTGAGAGGCCGAAGGTTGACTAGTAGCTTGATTAGCTGATTAATTGAAAATAAAAAGTAGGTTAATCCGGTATACGCCGTTATCGTCTTCAAGAGAAGCATGTTTGATACATGCTTAACGTAGGTGGTACCGCGGTTTAACTGATCGTCCTAGACAATATGTCTAGGACTTTTTTATTGGAGGAATTTTATGACAGATTTAGCACCTAAATACAACCCAAACGAGGTTGAAAAAGGTAGATATCAAACCTGGCTTGATGAAGATTTATTTAAGCCATCAGGTAACAAAAAAGCTCACCCATATTCAATTGTTATTCCACCACCAAATGTAACTGGTAAGTTGCACTTGGGTCACGCTTGGGATACTGCAATTCAAGATACTTTAATTCGTTTTAAGCGGATGCAAGGCTATGATACTCTTTACCTTCCTGGTATGGACCATGCTGGTATTGCTACCCAAGCTAAGGTCGAAGCAAAATTGCGTAAACAAGGCAAAGACCGTCACCAAATGGGACGTGAAGCTTTTGTTAAACAGGTTTGGGATTGGAAAGATGAATACGCATCAATCATCAAAGGTCAATGGGCTAAGATGGGTCTTTCACTTGATTATTCAAGAGAGAGATTTACTTTAGACAAGGGTCTTTCTAAAGCTGTTAAAAAGGTTTTTGTTCAGCTTTACAATGAAGGCTTAATTTATCGTGGTGAATACATCATCAACTGGGATCCAGCACTTCAAACCGCTTTAAGTGATATCGAAGTTATTCACAAAGATGATAAGGGTGCCTTTTACCATATTAAGTATCCATTTGCAGATGGTTCAGGTTATGTAGAAATTGCTACTACTCGTCCTGAAACGATGTTTGGTGATACTGCTGTTGCGGTAGCACCTGGTGATAAGCGCTACAAGGATATTGTTGGCAAAGAATTGATCTTGCCATTAGTTGGCCGCCATATTCCAATTATTGAGGATCAACATGTTGACCCAGAATTTGGTACTGGTTTAGTTAAAATTACTCCAGCTCACGACCCTAATGACTTCCAAGTAGGTAATCGTCATAACTTGAAGAGAATCAACGTGATGAACGATGACGGTACGATGAACGAAGAATGTGGCAAGTATGCTGGTATGGATCGTTTCGACTGTCGTGAAGCCTTAGTTAAAGATCTTAAAGAAGAAGGCTACTTGATTAAGATTGAACCAATCGTTCACTCAGTAGGTCACTCAGAACGTTCAGGTGTTCAAGTTGAACCACGCCTTTCTAAGCAATGGTTCGTTAAGATGAAGCCACTTGCTGACAAAGTTTTGGAAAATCAAAAGACTGATGGCAAAGTAAACTTTGTTCCAGAACGATTTGAACAAACTCTTGATCACTGGATGGAAGATGTTCACGACTGGTGTATTTCACGTCAATTGTGGTGGGGGCACCGAATTCCAGCTTGGTACAATAAGAAAACTGGTGAAACTTATGTAGGTGAAGAAGCACCTAAGGATATTGAAAACTGGGAACAAGATCCAGACGTACTTGACACTTGGTTCTCAAGTGCATTATGGCCATTTTCAACTTTAGGTTGGCCGGATACTAATGCGGAAGACTTTAAGCGCTACTTCCCAACTAATGCCTTGGTAACTGGTTACGATATTATCTTCTTCTGGGTATCAAGAATGATGTTCCAAAGTTTACATTTCACCGGCAAGCGTCCATTTAATGATGTTGTTTTACACGGTTTAATGCGTGATGAACAAGGTCGCAAGATGAGTAAATCACTTGGTAACGGTGTTGACCCAATGGATGTAGTTGATAAATACGGTGCCGACGCCCTTCGTTGGTTCTTGCTTAATGGTACTGCTCCTGGTCAAGATACTCGTTATGATCCTAAGAAATTATCTGCTGCTTGGAACTTCATTAACAAGATTTGGAATGCAAGTCGTTTCGTAATTATGAACTTGCCAAAAGATGCTAAGCCAGCTCATATGCCAGATGCTTCTAAATTTGATTTATCAGATCGTTGGATTTTCGATCGCTTGAATCACACGGTTAGTGAAGTAACTCGCTTGTTTGATGAATATCAATTTGGTGAAGCTGGTCGTGAAGCTTACAACTTTATCTGGAATGACTTCTGTGACTGGTACATCGAAATTTCTAAGGTTGCTTTGAATGGTGACGATGAAGAATTAAAGGCAAGAAAGCAAGAAAACTTAATTTGGATTCTTGACCAAATCTTGCGTTTGCTTCACCCAATTATGCCATTTGTAACTGAAAAATTATGGCTTTCAATGCCACATGAAGGTAAGTCAATTATGGTTGCTGAATATCCAACTACTCACAAGGAATTTGAAAACAAGCAAGCAGATCAAGACATGGCCTTCTTAATTGAAACTATTAAAGCAGTACGTAACATCCGCATGGAAGTTAATGCACCAATGTCAAGTCAAATCGACATCATGATTCAATTAGACGATGAAGCTAACAAGCGCGTTTTGGACGAAAATGCTGATTATGTTGAAAACTTCTTGCATCCAAAGGAATTGACTGTAGCTAGTGAAGTTGAAGCACCAAAATTAGCTAAGACTGCTGTAATTCCAGGCGCACAAATTTTTGTTCCATTAACTGAACTTGTTAATGTTGACGATGAGCTAGAAAAGATGGAAAAAGAAGAGAAGCGTCTTGAAGACGAAGTTGCTCGTTGTGAAAAGAAGCTGGCTAACAAAGGCTTTGTTGATCACGCTCCAGAAGCTGTTGTCAACAAGGAAAAAGAAAAGAAGGCTGACTACGAAAGTCAATTAGCCGGTGTTCGTGAAAGAATTCAAGATTTGAAAGAGAGTAAATAATTGAAATTTACTAAAGCTCAAGAAGTAATCGATTACTTATATGCTTTGCCTCATTTACATCCTAAAAATAATTTGTCTTTTATTAAGCGGTTATTGTTGGAATTAGGCAATCCTCAAGATCTAGTTAAAACGATTCACATTACGGGCACTAATGGTAAAGGTTCAACTTCATACTATTTATCAAACCTACTAAAAAAGGCTGGTCAAAAGACTGGCCTTTTTGTCTCACCGTATGTCTATGAATTTAATGAGAGAATACAGTTAAATAATCAAAATATTAGTGATCAGGATTTAGTTAAAACAGCTAATATTGTGCAGGGTACTTATGAGAAATTGCAGCAGCAGGACTCAACTTTTTCGTTAGTAACCTTTGAATATGAAGTCGCACTGGCTTTCGTCTATTTTGCTCAAAAAAAGTGTGATTATGCTGTTATCGAGGTAGGAATTGGTGGAGAACATGACAAGACTAATGTAATTATGCCAGAAGTAAGTGTTATTACTACAATTGGTCTCGATCATGAAAAAATTATTGGACCTACAATTCAGGATATTGCACGTGAGAAAAGCGGCATTATTAAGGCAAAAAGACCAGTAGTTTTAGGTAACGTGCCAGAAGTTGTTTGTCCAATTTTGAAAAGTAAAGCCGAAGAAGAACATGCGATAGTTTATCAATTGGGACGAGACTTTAGTGTTTTGCTTGATAATCAAATTGTTTATCAAGATCACAAAAGAAAGCTAGTTTTTGCTTTACGACCACAAGTTGAAGCCTATGATATTGCCGTTGCCTGCCAGGCGTTCTTTTTGTTGAAACTGCCTTTATCAAATGAAGAAGTTGAAACAGCGATTAATCAAACGATTATTCCAGGGCGCTATCAAATTTTACGAGAAAATCCGCTAATCATTTTAGATGGAGCACATAATATTCAGGCAATGAGTAATTTGCTGGCAGTCGTTCATCGTATGACCCAGCAAAAGCATGGCAAGCTTTATGCTTTAGTGACTATGATGAAAGATAAGGATCTTGAGCAGGTGTTTAGCTTGTTTGATGATAAAGATGAAGTTTTACTGACAACTTTATCTTATCCGCGAGTAGCTAAAAAAGATGATTTTCCAATTGATGTACAAAAAAGATATAATTATGAAAAAGATTATCGAGCTGCTTTTACCCAGCTGCGAGATCACTTGGGAGCTAATGATATTTTAATTGTTAGTGGATCCTTTTATTTGGTTAGTGCTATTTTAAATTGGAAAGGAAAACGTGATGCGCGTACAAGGGCTAGATGATGATATTCAAGGCATTATCTTTGATATGGACGGTTTGCTAGTTAATTCAGAGAAGCTGTATTGGGATGCTAATATTCAGGCGGCAGAAGAAGAGAATTTGGGTACGCCGCGGGATGCTTATCTCAAGTTAACTGGTGCTACAGTTAAAGAGATGCAGGATTTTTATCATAAATATTTTAAAACTGAAGCAGACCGTGATCGTTTTATTAAGCGAACTGATGACTTGGTGTGGCAATGGACTGATGAGGGAAAGTTAAAGCTGCAACCTGGTGTTCAAGAAGCATTAGACGAATTTGAAAAGCGTGGCTTGAAGATGGCGATTGCTTCAAGTAATTATGAAAATGTAGTTCAGCATGCTATGTGGGCGACTGGAATCAGAAATTATTTTGATTTTCATCTTAGTTATCTTGATGTACAAAGAGGTCACATTAAGGCTAAGCCGGCACCAGATATTTATCTAGAAGCAGCTAAGAAAATGAATTTATCTAAAGAAAATATTTTAGTTTTTGAAGATTCATCAACCGGTGTTCAAGCAGCTGCTAATGCAGGGTTAAAATGTGTGATGGTACCAGATTTGAAAGCACCATCTGTTAAAGATAAGCAGAATGCAACGATGATTTGTCAAAACTTTTTTGAATTTCTGAAAAAAATTTAGCTCTTTTTTGCGTAATAAGTAATGAGGGGGATTTTATGTTAAAAAGAAAACCAAATCATTACTTTGTCAAAACAGATTTAGAGCTATTGACACAATTATTTGAACAACTAGAAAATAAAGGAATTCATACGTTGCAGGACTTAAATGTTTTTCTGAAAAACGCAGGGTTAAATTCGTTTAATGATCTATTAAAGTTTATTACCAGTTCAGAATGCTCGGATGAACTTGCTATTACGGCTGAGGCAGTACTAGATCGTTTGCGCTGCGCTTCACCTAAGAGAAAGACAATTTTGACATCTAGCATTGAAGTAGGTACGTATTTAGCTGATAAGCTGATAGGGCACAAGCAGGAAGAATTGTGGGCATTGTATATTGACAATAGCAACCACATTATTGCTGAGAAGAAACTATTTCAAGGGACTTTGAATAGATCAATTGCTCATCCGCGGGAAATTTTTCGGTGGGCAGTTATTTATGGCTGCTCTGGAATTTTTATTGCTCATAATCATCCTAGTGGTAAATTAACGCCATCTGCAAGTGACTTGGAATTAACTGAAAGTTTACGTCAAGCTGCAAAAATGATGAAAATTGATTTCTTAGACCATTTTATCGTGGGAGAAGGTCAATATTTAAGTTTGCGTGAGAAAAATTGTTTTAAAGTTCTTTAAAATTTGTGTGAAAGGCGCCTTTAAAGTTATAGTATGCTATAATTATTCAAGATTTAGAGACCGCAACAATTAAGGAGAGATTTTTGTGTTTGGATTAGGTACAAAGAATATTGGTATCGATTTAGGTACAGCCAATACACTTGTTTACATGGAAGGAAAAGGAATTGTCTTAAGAGAACCTTCTGTAGTAGCAAAGAATACACAAACAGGCGAAGTAATCGCTGTTGGTTCAGAAGCTAAAGAAATGATTGGTAGAACGCCAGGTAGTATCGTAGCTATCCGTCCAATGAAGGATGGTGTGATTGCTGATTATGATACTACAGCAGCAATGCTTAAGTACTTTATGGAAAAAACTGTTGGTAATTCTAAGCCATCAGTAATGGTATGTGTTCCTTCAGGTGTTACTGAAGTTGAAAAACGTGCTGTAATTGATGCAGCTAGAGTTGCAGGTGCGCGTGAAGCATTTGTAATTGAAGAACCGTTCGCAGCTGCAATTGGTGCTGGCTTGCCAGTTATGGATCCTACTGGTTCAATGGTTGTTGATATCGGTGGTGGTACTACTGATGTTGCTACAATTTCATTAGGTGGAATCGTTTCATCAACTTCAATTCGTCAAGCCGGTGATAAGTTTAATAATGCGATTATTAACTATGTTCACTCAAACTTTAACTTATTAATCGGTGAAAGAACTGCAGAAGACATTAAAATTCAAATTGGTTCAGCTTCAGTTGAAAAGGCTAAAGAAATTGAATCAATGAATATTCGTGGTCGTGATTTAGTAACTGGTTTACCAAAATCTGTTGATATTGAAGCAGTTGATGTTGCCAAGGCTATTCAAGATGTAGTTCAAGACATTATCGTAGCTATTAAGGAGACTTTGGAACAAACTTCACCAGAAATTGCTGCCGATGTTATTGATCATGGTATTGTTTTAACTGGTGGTGGTGCACTCTTGAAGAATTTGCCAGAAGTTATTTCTGAAGCAACTAAGGTTCCTGTGTTTATTGCTCAAGATCCACTTGATTGTGTAGCAATTGGTACTGGTGAATCACTCAAGAATATTGAAGTAATGCGTAGAAGTCGCAAATAATAAAAAAGCCGGCTGTTGCCGGTTTTTCTATAGGATCAATTCTTAATGAAAAAATTTCTGCAAAATAAAAAGTTATTATCAGCATTTATTATAGTAGTTGTTATTTTAGCCGTTTTGGGTGGTAGTGTTAGCTTGCGCAATAGGCGCAATACACCTTTACTGATTCAAAGCTTGGGTAACGATGTCGTTGCTTTAGGTACTAGAATTGTTGATGTACCAGTAGGGCTCGTGTCAGGCGGATTAAATAGTGTTCATGATATTTTAAATACGCAAGAAGAAAACAATCATCTAAAGCGAGAAGTTACTAATTTAGGCCAGACGAAGGCTCGCAATTCAGCTCTTGAAAAAGAAAATAGGCAATTGAAGTCTGCATTGAAATTAAAAGATACGTTAAGTGGCTATACCATGGTCAACGCCTCTGTTATTTCTCGGTCGCCTGATACATGGTCAGATTTATTAGTGATTAATAAAGGAAGTTCAGCTGGAATTAAAAAGAATATGGCTGTCATGTGCGATGGCGGTGTTATTGGTCGAATTGTAGAAGCAAATGCTGCTTCTTCCAAGGTGGAATTACTTACTACTACTGATGAGTCGGCTAATCGCTTCTCTGTTCAAGCGGATGCTGCGAATGGAAAAACAGTACATGGTATTATTACAGTTACTTCCAATAATTATCTTGCCTTTACACAGGTGGTTGATGGTCGCAAACTGAAGGCCGGCACGAGAGTTTATACTAGTGGTATGGGCGGTAACTCACCAAAAGGCTTGTTAATTGGGACAGTTACTACGACAACTCGTGATTCATTTGGTCTATCTGATCAGATTAGAATTAAACCAGCAGGTGATATTAGTGATCCATCTGTTGTAACTGTAATTGAAAGACAGGTGGCTAATTAATGTCTACGTTTCGAAAATGGGTTTTGGCAATTGGCTTATTTATTGCATTGGTAGTAGACGGTGTATGTGCACTTTACTTACATCAGTTTATGACTTATGACAACTTTGCAGCGTCAAGCGTCATTTTGCCAATCAGTGTAATGTTGATTGGTCTGTTTGATGATACTAATGATAATGAAATTTGGTTAGCATTAGGTGCAGGAATTGTTGCTGATATCTATTTTTATGGCATTATCGGTGTTTATACAGTTTTCCTACCTGCAAGTTGCTGGATCTGTCAAAAAACAGCTCGTTTTTTACCGGAAATGTTATGGGCTAGATTAATTGTCGTTTTATTAGGAACTGCAGTTTTTGTTGCGTATAGTTGGCTCATTTTTAATATGGTGGGTATTAGTGCTGCATCAGCACACGTATTATTAATGAGCATTTTAGTCAGTTTAGGTTGGGCAGTTGTCTTCTTTTTTCTCTTGTATTGGATTTGGGGCAATTTAGCTCAGGATTATCCATTCTTAATTGATTTAAACGCTTATCGAGTTTAAAAAAGACGCGGAAGATTTTTTCTTTCGCGTCTTTTTAATCCTTAAAAACTTTGAAGTGAGATAGCAGCTTGAGCAATAACAGCTGCTAAAGTAATAATTGCCATGATCCAAGCCATTGCAATAGTTAATTTTTGAAAACCTGATTTCTTTTTCTTTTTTCGTGCCATAAACAGCCCTCCTATTTGAACAATATTTTATGCTTATTAACGGTTTTTTTCAAATCAATTATAGTTTAGAATAAAAAGAATGGAGGAATGCTTATGCTTTATATTTTCCTAATTCCAATTATTGGCTTAGTAGTTGCTTTTTTTATCAATAAAATTTTCCCTAAAGCACAGTTTAGAGGGTACGATGTTATGCCATTTTTCTTTCTTTCAGCTTGTGGATTAATTACTTTACATATGAATAAACCTTCTTTTTTACCTTATGGTTTTTTATGCTATTTTGTATTAGTGATTGTTGTGTCGCTGAACGATGCAATTAGAAATAAAAATATTTCTTTAGGAAAAACAGTTAGAAAATTATGGGATTATTTGACTGCCTGTACTGTTTTCTGGTATATCGGACTTTTATTGATGCTAGTGTTATAAAATAAAATTACTTGTATATGCTTAAGTCGCAAAATTTCAATATTTTGTGACTTTTTTTTATTTTGAAAAATCACAATAAAAAAGAAATTTAAAAATTTGTATTTTTTTCTTATGAATGTGGTAGAGAGTGGGGAATTGTGGTAAATTATTTAGTGGAAGGGGGCTAGACCATGTTCATGGGTGAATATCACCACAATCTTGATAGCAAGGGTCGCCTGATTATACCAGCGAAACTTCGCGATCAGATTGGCGACAAGATGATATTCACGCGAGGAATGGAAGGCTGCATTTTTGGCTACTCGATGGAGGAGTGGTCGAAGATTGAAGCTAAATTAGCAAAACTTCCGTTGACTAAGAGGAATACACGTAAATTTATGCGTTTATTCTACTCTGGTGCGATGGAATGTGAGTTTGATAAGCAAGGTCGCGTTAATCTGACAACAACGTTGAAAATGCATGCCAAACTCATTAAAGAATGTGTCATCATTGGTGTCTCTGATCGAATTGAAATTTGGTCAAAAGAACGTTGGACTAGTTTTGAAGAAGAAGCTAACGAAGACTATGATGATATTGCTGAAAATTTGGACGACATTGAACTATAAAAAATATGAAATTCAAACACACCAGTGTACTCTTACACGAAACTATCGACAATTTGAAACCAAAAAACGGTGGTCTTTATGTAGATGCAACTTTTGGCGGTGGTGGACACGCTAGATATTTGCTCAGCAAAATTGACACCGGTACGCTTGTAGGTTTTGACCAAGATGAATATGCGATAAAATCGGCGAAGTTGAACTTTGCGAATTTATTACAACCGGATAGTGAGCCAAGGTTAGAATTGGTACATGACAACTTTAGTAATCTGGAAAAGGACCTGGTAAAACTGGGTTACTCAGATGGAATAGATGGCATTTACTATGACCTAGGTGTATCTTCCCCTCAATTTGATCAAGCAGATCGCGGTTTTTCATATCGTTATGATGCGCGATTAGATATGAGGATGGATCAAAGTCAGGACTTAGATGCTTATCAGTTAGTTAATACTTTAAGTCAAAAAGAACTGGCAGATATTTTGTATCAATATGGCGATGAAAAGTTTTCTCGTCAAATTGCTCACAGAATCGTAGAAAGACGACGGGAAAAGCCAATTGCAACGACTTTTGAATTAGTTGATGTGATTAAAGATGCGATTCCTGCGTATGCACGAAGGACTGGAGGGCACCCGGCAAAGAAGAGTTTTCAAGCTTTGCGGGTCGCTGTTAATCACGAACTTGATGTTTTACAAGCTTCGCTAGAGGAAGCAATTAAGATATTGCGTCCAGGTGGTCGAATCAGTGTAATTACGTTTCAGTCTCATGAAGACAAGATCGTTAAAAGGATTTTTAAGAAGTATTCAGAAGTTGAGGTGCCAAGAGGAATGCCATTTATACCGGACGGTATGAAGCCAACGCTACGTTTGGTAAATCACAAACCAATTGTAGCCTCTACTTCTGAGTTAGAGAACAACAACCGCTCACACAGTGCAAAACTACGGGTTGCAGAGAAGTTATAAAGAGGAAAATGTTATGGCTGATAGCTCAGCAAGAAAAATTGAATATGAACCAAGTAGTAGAAATGGTTCGCAAAGACGACAACGAATTATCCTTGATCCGCGTAAAGTTCCTTATAGTGGCATAGAAAAAGCTTTGATGATTATTGGAAGCGTCATTACGTTGGGCATGATGATCTTTCTAGTTTCTTCTAGTATTTCTGCAACTTCGGCTCAACATGAATTGACTAGAACTCAACAAACAGTTGCTAAGGAACAGAATAAGATTACCGATTTACGTCAAGAGATTGGGGAGTTGACCTCTACTTCACGTTTAAATAAAATTGCACGTGAAAAAGGATTAACTCTAATTAACAAAAATATTAGGACGATTCGTTAATGAAAAAAAACAGTAATTTAAAATTACAAAAATCCAAAGCCCACGGCTACCGCTTTACGGTGGGGAGATTTCTCCAAATGGCCGTGGCTTTGGTTTTTCTTGTATTTACGGCTAGATTTTTATATATCGGAATATCCAAGACAGTTAATGGTCAAAATTTATCACAGCGTACCAAGCAGCTTTATAAGCGCAATCAGGTAATTAAGGCCACGCGAGGGACTATCTATGATCGAAATGGATTAACAATTGCGGAAGATTCGCATTTGTATACGGTTTATGCGATTTTAGATAAGACTTCGATCAACTATAAGAATAAACCTGAGTATGTAGTGAATAAAACCAAGACAGCTGAAAAGCTGGCACAGGTTTTACCATTGTCTGCGGAAAAAATTTACCAATATTTAACCCCAAAAAAGAAGGTCTTTCAGGTACAATTTGGGACAGGTGGTAGTGGACTGACATTGCGGCAAAAGAAAAAGATTGAAGCAATGAAATTACCAGGAATTAAGTTCTTGGAAACACCATCTAGATTGTATCCCAATGGTGTTTTTGCATCACATACTGTTGGATTGGCTCAACCAATTTGGAATAAAAAGACTAATGCACAAAACTTAGTCGGAACTATGGGAATTGAAGCCTATTTCAATAAGACTTTGACTGGGACAGATGGTTACCGGATTTCTTCGGTAGATGCATCTGAATATCAGCTTCCAAATAGTAATCAGGTTTATAAGCCTGCTAAAAATGGAAACAACTTGTATTTAACACTAGATTCTCAGTTGCAGAGTTTGCTTGAGACTCGCTTAAGTGAAGTACAGAAAACTTACCGACCAACATCAATTACTGCTACAGTTGAAGACATGAAGACTGGGAAAATTTTGGCAGCTTCTCAACGCCCTACTTTTAATCCTCAAACTATGAAGGGATTAACTAAGTCGTATCGGGATATCTTGGTGCAAGATACTTATGAACCAGGATCAGTTTTCAAGCTTTTGTCATTCCCTGCAGTAGTCAACAGTGGCAATTACAACCCTAATGAGTATTTCCGGTCTGGTTCTGTTAATATTGCTGGTTCGACTATCCATGACTGGCTGACTTCAGGTTGGGGCACAATTCCATTTTCTCAAGCTTTTGAACGTTCAAGTAACACTGGTTTTGTTAAGTTAGAACAAAAGATGGGTGCTAAGACTTGGAAGAAGTACTTGAAGAAGTTCAGAATTGGTGAAAAGACGGGAGTCAGTCTTCCAGGTGAGCAGCCGGGGATGATTTCGTTTAAAACACCACTTGACCAAGCAATTACTGCTTTTGGTCAAGCCGTTACTGTGAATGTAATGCAAATGATGCAAGCTTATAGTTCTTTGGCTAATAATGGTCAAATGGTAAAGCCACAGTTGGTTAATAAAATTACTGACTCTGATGGCAATACAATTCAAGGCTATCAGATTAAAAAGGTTGGTACTCCAGTATATAGTGCTAAAACCAGAAAAGTAATTGTGGCTAACATGAGAAAGGTACTTAATAAGCAATCAGGAACTGGTTCTGCTTATAAGATGGGAAACGCCGATATTGCTGTTAAGACGGGGACTGCGCAGATTGCTAACCCTAAAGGTGGAGGTTATCTAAAGGGTGATAGTAATTATATTTTCTCTGTTGTTGGTATTTATCCAGCAAGTAAACCACGTTACTGTATTTATTTGACAATTAAGCAACCACACTTAATTGGAGGCGGAGCTGAAAAGATTTTGGCTTCAATTTTCAAACCGATGATGCAGAGAATCATTTCGATTGCTAAAAATGATGATGTATCAACTACTGTAAAAGTACCAAACTTAAAAGCTAAAACCGTTGCACAAGCTGAAAGTCAAACTAAGCAATTAGGACTTAATTTGGTTAAAATTGGTAGCGGTGATCGGATTAGCAATCAAGGAGTTAAGAGTGGCGAAAAGTTAGAGTCTGGGTCTAAGATTTTTGTCAATACTTCAGGAAAAATCATTTGTCCTGATATGACGGGATGGACTTATAGTGATTTACACCAATTTGCTAGTTTGACAGATATTAAGTTAAGCATAAAAGGTACCGGCACTGTTGCGAGTCAAAGCGTGGCTAAAGGAACAGAATTAAAAGCTGGAAGAAAATTAAACATTAAGTTAAAGGAGTAACTCAGAATGAATATGATGTTGGCAAGTTGTATTGCCCTAGTTAGTTCACTGGTTTTGACAGTGATCTTTATTCCATTGTTGATTAAATTTATGCGGTCACATCACGAAGGACAAGAAATTCGTGATGAAGGTCCTAAATGGCATCAAAAAAAGTCTGGCACACCTACAATGGGTGGGACCGTTTTTGTAATTGCAGCAGTTATTTCTGTTATTTGGGTAGCTGCTATGCAGCACAGCTTGAATAAAGTTGTTTGGATTTTGGTAATCAGTCTCTTAGGCTACGGTATTATCGGTTTCCTTGATGATGGTATTAAGCTTTACTTCAAACGTAATTTAGGCTTGCGTGCATGGCAAAAATTAGCATTACAGATTATAATTGCAATTTTAATTGTCTTGATTGCTACAAGTGATCATTTTCAATTTGGGTTATATATTCCTTTTGCTGGGGTTGTCCATAGCTTAGTTTTATTTGTGGCATTTATTATTTTTTGGCTGGTTGGTTTTTCAAATGCTGTTAACTTGTCCGATGGTCTTGATGGTTTAGCAACAGGTTTATCAGTTGTAGCATATGGTACATATGCCTATATCGCATTCAAACAAAAGAATTTTGCTATTTTGGCCTTTTGTATGAGTGTAATTGGTGGTTTAATTGCCTTCTTTATTTTTAACCATAAGCCGGCTAAAATTTTCATGGGTGATGCTGGCTCACTTGCTTTAGGTGGCGGTTTAGCAACAATCAGTATTATGCTTAACCGTCCCTGGTCATTATTGTTAGTTGGGATTGTTTTTGTTTGTGAAACTGCTAGTGTAATTTTACAAGTAATTTCTTTCCAAACTACGGGTAAGCGTATTTTTAAGATGACACCTATCCATCACCACTTTGAAATGTTGGGTTGGTCAGAATGGAAAGTAGATATTGTCTTCTGGTTAGTTGGATTAATTGGCAGTATTTTGTATTTAGTAATTTGGGGATAATCATAAAATGAAGGATATTAAAACTTATAATAATAAAAACATTTTGGTTCTAGGCTTGGGTAAAAGTGGTTTTGCTGTTAGCGAACTCCTTTTGCAATTAGGAGCAAATTTAACTTTAAATGATAAAGCTGATTTGGAGAAAAATGCTAAGGCACAAGAATTGAAAAGTCGCGGCGTACGCGTAATTGGCGGTCATCATCCAGTTGATTTGCTTGAAAAAGAACATTTTGATTATTTAGTTAAAAATCCAGGTATTCCCTATGAAAATCCGATGGTTCAAAAAGCTGAGGAGTTGAATATCCCGATTATTACTGAACCAGAAGTTGCTTTAAGTTGTAGTGATGCTCCCTATGTTTGTGTGACTGGTTCAAATGGAAAAACTACTACGGTAATGCTGACACAAAGAATTTTGGACCATCATTTGCAAAAATCTGGTCATCATGCTTATGCAGTTGGTAATATTGGCGTACCGATTTCTGAAGTTGTACCTAAGGCAACTAAGGATGATATTTTAGTAGTTGAAATTTCTAGTTTCCAGCTTTTGGGTGTAACTGATATTGATCCTAAAGTTGCAGCGATTGTTGATATTTACAACAACGTCCACTTAGATTATCACAAGACTTTCGAAAATTATGTCAATGCAAAGTTGAATGTAACTAGAACGCAAAACAGTAATGATTACTTTATTGCTAATTATGATCAAAAAGATATTTTGGCTAAGGAAAAAGAAGTTTCACTAGCTAAAATGCAAACTTTTTCTGAGACAGATCATAATGCTGATTATTTCATTGGCGATGAATATCTTGAAAGTCAAAACGAAAAGATTATGAAGATTTCTGATATTAAATTACCAGGTATTCATAATTTGCAAAATAGTTTAGTCGCTATTGCAATTTCTAAAATTATGGGCGCTGATAATGATGATATCGCCGCAGTATTGAGCACCTTTACTGGCGCTAAGCATCGTTTGCAATACGTAACAACACTTGATGGCTGCAAGGTTTATAATGATTCTAAGTCAACTAATATTGAAGCAGCAACTGTAGCTATTCCATCATTTAAGCAACCGGAAGTATTGATTGCTGGTGGGTTAGACCGTGGCTTCACTTTTGATGATTTGGTACCATTATTTAAAAAACATGTTAAGTCAATTGTTCTTTATGGTGAAACTAGATATTTGTTAGCTGACGCAGCTAGAAAAGCAGGAATTAAGGACATTGTAATTGTTAATACACTACAAGAGGCCGTTCCTCGTGCTTGGGAATTAGTTGAACCAGGCGATGTACTATTGTTCTCACCAGCATGTGCTTCTTGGGATCAATTTAGAACATTTGAAGAACGTGGCGATTACTTTGTTAGATTTGTTGAGGAATTAAAGACTAAATAAAATGAGAGTTATTTTTACAGGTGGCGGTACAGGCGGTCACATTTACCCAATTATGGCAATTATTGAACGTTTGAAAGAACGCGGTATTAGTAAAAACGATGAAATCTTATTTGTAGGTACACAAAAAGGATTGGAATCAAAAATTGTTCCAGCAGCCGGTGTTAACTTTAAAACAATTAAGATTCAAGGCTTTAACCGTAAACATCCGTTAAAAAACTTTGAGACTATCAAGCTATTTTTACAAGCTACTAAAAGCGCACGCCAAATTTTACGGGACTTTAAACCAGATGTCGTTTTAGGTACAGGTGGTTACGTTAGCGGTGCTATGGTTTATGAAGCAGCTAAAATGCATATTCCAACAATGATTCATGAATCTAATTCAGTGGTTGGATTAGCTAATAAATTTTTGGGTCATTATGTGGATAAAATTTGTTATACATTTGATGATGCTGCAAAGGAATTCTCAGAAAAGAAGAAACTAGTTAAGACAGGTAATCCACGGTCACAACAAGTTTTAAGCTTGCACGAAGAAAAAATTGATCTTGAAAAAACATGGGGATTAAATCCAAAAATGCCAACTGTTTTAGTATTTGGTGGGTCCCGTGGAGCATTAGCAATTAACAGAATTATGCTTAAGTCATTAATGACGCTAAAGCAAAAGCCATATCAAATTATTTGGGCAACAGGTACTTTTTATTTTGATAAGGTACAAGAAAAAATTAAGAACGTTGATATTGGTAATAATATTAAAGTTTTGCCATACATTAAAAACATGCCAGGTCTATTGCCAGAAATGACTTGTGTTGTTTCAAGATCTGGTGCAACAAGTATTGCAGAATTTACTGCATTAGGTGTACCCGTTATTTTGATTCCAAGCCCTAATGTAACTCATAATCATCAAATGAAGAATGCGCTTGATTTAGAAAAAGCTGGTGCAGCATTGGTTATTCCAGAAGATGATTTAAATCCAAATAATTTTGTCTCTTCAATTGACCATATTTTGCTCGATGAAAAGTATGCTACTGAAATGAGCAAAGCTTCTAAGGCATTAGGCGTACCTGATGCATCTGATCAAGTGATTAAGGTGATGGAAGAAATTTCACGCTAGGAGGTAGGTGAGGCAGATGGCCAAAAAGCCAGTAACTAAGATTGATCCAAGGAAAGAATTGTCTCCGTACTTGAATCATGAATTTAACCAACAAAGGAATAGTCGAAAATCGCAGACCAAGATTTCTGCCTCACTCTCAAATTTACAGGCAGAAAGACGACGATCATTACGACGTAGGCTAGGTCTGATAATGACGGTTTCAGTTTTGGCGATAGCTGGTTTAGGATACTATATTTCACCTTTAGCGAATATCAGTACTGTTAAAATAATTGGTGCAGAGCATTTACCTGCTAAAGAAATTGTTAAGGTATCCAAGATCAAGGCTAGCGATAAAGTTTTTGATTACTTGTTTCAACAAAAAGATTTGAGTCAAAGATTATCCCAAAAATATCCAGAAATTCAAAGTGCACAAGTTCATTTAGGTCATATTAATCAATTGATTTTACAAATTAATGAACGTAAAACCGTGGGCTACTTAAAAGATGGTGATTCTTACCGAAAGATTTTGGATAATGGAAAAATAGGTACGAGAGCTCTACCTTGGACAAAAGTGAACCAAGATAAACCTATTTTTGTTGGCTATAATAAATCAGATGAATTAAAAAATGATTTAAAGTTATTTAACAGTTTACCTAATTCATTTAAAAATCATGTAAAATTATTAAGTGGGAATACCAGACGAAATTCACAAATTATTTTAGTAATGAAGGACGGTAATGTAGTGATTGGCAATACTGCTACTTTGAATAGCAAACTAAAATATTATGATACTATTAGAATTAAAGCTGGTAAACATAGCCTTATTGATTTAGAAATAGGTGCATTTAGTAGACCATTAACTTCTAGTGAAAAGAAAGCTTATGGCATATCGTAGCTGTTTTGCAAGTTTATTTATGTTAGAATTTTTTCAAGGCAAATATTAATGGGGGCTTAATTTTGGAGAATTCAAATCTTTTAGTGGGTTTAGATATAGGAACCACAAGTGTAAAAGCCGTTGTTGCAGATTCTGGTAAGGTTATCGGTGCAGTTACAACGCCAAATTCAGGAATGCGACACGGTCAAATAGTAGATATTGATCAAACTGCTAGTGCAATTAGTCGTGCATTAAAAGGTGTAGCAGAAAAAACAAACGCCAAGATTTATAGTGTAGTTACAGGAATTCCGGTAGGGATGTTACAACTGGAAACTGCAACTGGTTTTGCTAATGTTGGTGAACAAGGGCAAGAAGTAAATAATGATGATGTAAAAAGAACGATTAGATCTGCGATTCATTCAGCAGCTAAGGATGATCGTGAAGCAATTACATTTTTGCCGAGTCGCTTTTTGATTGATGGTAAAACTGAAGTTGATGATCCAAGAAAAATGATTGCACGTTCCTTGGGTGTTAGTGGAATTTTATTAACTGCACCTACTAGTCCTTTGCACAATATCAAGAAGGCTATTGAAAGAGCCGGTTATCATAATAATTTCTTTGTGCCAACGCCTTTAGCAATTTCAAGTGTAGCATTGAATGAAAGTGAAAAAACTTTTGGTTCGGTAATTATCGATCTTGGTGGTGGCGTAAGTACGGCAACTGTTATTAAAAATGGCCAAATTAAGTATGCCAACATCGATTTAGAAGGCGGAAGCGATATTACTAATGATATCTCTGCTGTTTTAAGTATTTCGAAAAAGGACGCTGAACAAATTAAGTTGGACTATGGATTTGCGGATCCACAATTTGCCTCAAAAAACGATAAATTTGCTATTAATAGTGTTGGTGCAAATAGTCAGCAAATGGTTGACGAAGTATATCTTAGTGAAATTATTAATGCACGCTTAGAACAAATTTTGACTCGTTTAGGAAAAGGTTTAGTTAAGCATAATGCATTGAAGCAACCAGGTGGTATTGTGATTACAGGTGGTAGTAGCCTATTACAAGGAATTGATAGTCTGACTGCTAATGGGTTAAATGTTAAGGCCCGAATTTATGAACCAGATCAAATTGGTATGCGTAATCCGATTTATACAGCTGCTTATGGTATCGTCCACTATTCATATAAGATGTCTGAAGTTGACTATCTTGTTAATGGCGTAATCTATGGTTTTGGTGAACCCGCTGTGGAAGACCCCGTTTCTCAGCCAAAAAGTACCAAGATTTCTAAAAGTACGACTTCTAATAGTGAAAGTGAAGCCAAAGAAGCTTATAATAGAAGCAAAATGTCTGCCAGAACAGAATCTGCGCCAGACGATGAAAATAATACTAAGCAAGAAAAAACTAATAGCTTGAAGAGTTTCTTTAAGAAATTCTTTGATTAAAGGTGGTTAATTTAATGGATTTTACATTCGATTCAGACGACAATAAGAATGCTGTCATCAAAGTAATTGGTGTCGGTGGTGCCGGCGGCAATGCTGTTAACCGAATGATTGACGATGGCGTACAAGGTGTTTCTTTTATTGCAGCAAACACTGATGTTCAGGCTTTGAACAGCAACAAAGCTGAAAACAAGATTCAACTAGGGCCTAAGTTGACCCGTGGGTTGGGTGCTGGTTCACATCCTGAAGTAGGACAAAAAGCTGCAGAAGAGAGTGAACAAACGATTGAAGATGCACTTAAGGGTGCAGATATGATCTTTATTACTGCTGGTATGGGTGGCGGTACCGGTACTGGTGCGGCTCCTGTAGTGGCAAAAATTGCGCGTGAGACGGGCGCATTAACTGTAGGCGTAGTTACGCGTCCATTCAGTTTTGAAGGCCCTAAGCGCTCTAAAAACGCTGCAGAAGGTATTACTCAGCTAAAGCAATATGTTGATACTTTGGTTATTATAGCTAACAATCGTTTGCTTGAAATGGTTGACAAGAAGACTCCTATGATGGATGCCTTCAAGGAAGCTGATAATGTCTTGAAGCAAGGTGTTCAAGGTATTTCTGATTTGATTACTTCAACTGACTACGTAAACTTGGACTTTGCTGATGTGAAGACTGTAATGGAAAATCAAGGTGCAGCTTTAATGGGAATTGGCCGTGCTAGCGGTGAAAATAGAACAGTTGAAGCTACTAAGCTGGCGATTTCTTCACCATTATTAGAAGTTTCTATTGATGGTGCTAAGCAAGTGTTACTTAACATTACTGGTGGACCTGACCTTACATTATTTGAGGCTCAAGATGCTTCAGAGATTGTTTCTAAGGCTGCTGGTGACGATGTAAACATTATTTTCGGTACTTCAATTAATCCTAACTTGGGCGATGAGGTGGTAGTAACTGTAATCGCTACTGGAATTGATTCTAAGGTTGAAGAAGCTGCTTCTAAGCAATTACCAGGTCGTAGCCACCAAATTAAGGCTCAACCAGTTAAAGAAAAAGAAGAAGCTCCTAAGGCTGAAGAACCTAAGCAACTAGTTGATCGACCACAAACAGTTCAGCCTGCTGCTGAAAAACAAGAACCTGAGCAGCCTAAGCAAACGATGGTTGATCCAACCAGTGTTTGGGGACTAAATGATAGCGAAGACAATCAAAGAAGAAATACCCAACCTACTGAGCCTAAGAAAGATTATGAGGGTTTTGATACTTTTAGTGATGAAGACCAGGATAGTATTTCTCAAATTGAAACTAGCGCTCAGGACGATAGTGACGATAACAGTGATATTCCATTTTTTAAACATCGTAGTGAAAACTAGTTTTGGAGGTAGTATAAATGGCTTTTGATAAATTAGGAAGATTTTTCGGAATTTCTAATGATGATGAATTAGAAAATGACGAAGAATATGCCTCACAGACTAAAAATGAAAATGAAGACTTGCCTCTGAACTCAGTTAATCGCGATAATGTGGTTTCAATTAAATCAGGCTTGAATTCGGCTAAAAGCAAGATTGTTTTATATGAACCACGGGTATATTCCGATGCTAAGGATGTTGCACAAAATTTATTAAATAATAAAGCAGTAGTGATTAATTTTAGCAGAATGGAAGACAGTTCAGCACGTCGGATTGTTGATTTCATCACGGGTACTGTATATGCATTAAATGGTGAAATCCAACGTATTGGTGATAAAATCTTTTTAGCAACTCCACCAAAGTTTGTTACTGATGGCAAAATTAGTGATTTAGTGGATAAGAAAGACAATTTAAGCTAATGGTTAATATATTAAATTTAATCTACTTGGCACTTACGTGGATTTTATGGCTTTATAGTCTGCTGATCGTGATTGATGCAATTATGAGTTGGCTACCAATGCTAAGTAATTCTGTTGTTGGTCGCTTTTTAGACAAGGTTGTAAATCCATATTTAAATTTGTTTCGAAAAGGTCCATTTGCGAGATTAGCTTATTCAACTGGAATTGATGTCTCGCCAATTATTGCTTTATTTATCTTATATTTCATTCAAAACTATGTTTTAAGATGGATATTTGATATTTTATTGAGGATGATGGTGTAATGGAACGCAGACAGGCAAGTAAGTTTTACCCACATTTTAATCAAGAGGAAAGACCAGTAATTGACTATTTTACTGGTCTTTTTAATCAGCTGATTTTTAAGCATGAGCCAATTTTGACTGATTTTTTGGATCCGGGAAAACGAGCAATTTTAAGAACAATTGTTGGTAATGATGCATTTGTTCAAGAGTATGGTGGCTATCCTAATGCAGAGAAAAAGCGAGTTTATTTAAGTGAAGAATGGCTTAATCTGCGACCGAGTGATTATCAGATTCAGCCGTATGAAATTGAATATCCGCAAAAATTTACTAAAATAAATCATAGTGTTATTTTAGGTACCTTGGCGAATTCGGGTATTGATACAAGTATTTTTGGCGATATTATTACTGATAATCAAGGAAAATGGCAGTTTTTCACTAAAAAAGAAATGACGGAATTTTTTGAAGAGCAAATTGACCGCATTGGCAGAGCAAAAGTAAAGCTGAGACCGATTAGCTTCAAAGAAGTTTTGGTTCCTGAGGATGATTCGATTGAAAAAACGGAAATAGTTGCCTCAATGCGAATTGATGCTGTATTATCGGGTATTAGCAGACAAAGCCGCGGTCAAATTCAAAAGATGATTAATAGTCAGCTGGTTAAATTAAATTGGCATGAAATAGCAGATTCTAATATAATGATTAAAGAAGACGATGTCTTGAGTTTAAGACACTTTGGTCGGATTTTGATTGAGGATGTTTCGACTACAAGAAAAGGTAAATATAAGGTGGTGCTCAGACTTTGGCAGACAAAGAAACACAATTGACCCCGATGGATATTCACAACAAGGAATTTAAACGGCGTGGTCGTAATGGATATGATCGTCTTGAAGTAGATAGCTTCTTAGATCAGATTGTTGATGATTATGGTGATACACTTGATCAAGTGGTTGACTTGAAGAATGAAGTAGTTTCTTTAAATAAAAAGTTAACTGATTTACAAGAAAAAGTAGATGATTATCAAGATCAAGTTAATGAATATAACGAAAAAAAGCGTTCTTTAAATAAATCATTAATTTCGGCACAACAAACTGCTGATGAAATGAGAGAGAAAGCAGAAGCAGAGGCTAAGCAGATTATTGCGGATGCCAAAAAGCAAGCGGAAGATAATATTAACTTCCAAAAGCATCAACAAGATACTATTTCTACGGATTATATGCGTGTAAAAGAGCAAGTTAGTGAATTTCGTAGTAATATTCAAGAAATGCTACAGACTGAAATCGATAATTTGAATGATGAAAAGTGGCAACATGCATTGGATGATTACTTCAACTTAGAGCGTTATTATCCAGATGATGGTTCGGAGCCAGTAAGTGCTGATGATGAAGACGTTGAAGATGAAGATGTTGACAATGATGATGAAAATGACGTAAACTCTTCTCAAGGCCCTGATGATTTGGAGTTGGATCAACCGGATGATTCTGACGATGCAGATAATGAAGAAAATGCTGCACCTAAACCAATGACCGGGGACAGTCCAAGTCATGAAACAATTAATGTTAAGCCTGAAATGAAATCAGATCCTTTAGGCCCAACAATTGTTTTTCCTGACGACTATAAAAAATAAGCATATTAGATTGACAGTAAAGCTTGAAGGCAATTCAGCGAGCTAGTGATGGTGGAAGACTAGCATAAGAGCCTAAGAGCTGATCAGCTGCCTAATTAATCTAAACGGTATTTGCACGTTACGCAAAGTTAAGTGGAACTTATAATAAGTTCAATTTAGGTGGTACCACGGTTAGCCTCGTCCTAATTTTAGGATGAGGCTTTCTTTTTTAGAAAGGAATTTTGTTAATGAGAATCAAAGATACTCTTAATTTAGGTAAAACTAAATTTAAGATGCGCGGTAATCTACCTGTTCGTGAAGCTGAATGGCAAAAAGAATGGGAAGATAACAAGTTATATGAACAAAGATTAAAGTTAAACGAAGGTAAGCCTCGTTTTGATTTACATGATGGCCCTCCATTTGCTAATGGTAATATTCATATGGGACATGCGTTGAACAAGATTTCTAAAGACATCATTGTTCGCTACAAGAATATGAACGGTTATTATGCACCATACGTACCAGGTTGGGATACTCATGGCTTGCCTGTTGAACAACAATTAGCTAAGCAAGGCGTTGACCGTAAGACAATGGATCGTGCTAAGTATCGCGAGCTTTGTCGACAATATGCTGAAGAACAAGTTCAAAAGCAAATGGCCGATTTTAAGCGTCTAGGCGTTATGGCAGATTGGGATAATCCATATATTACCTTGCAACATGACTTTGAAGCACAAGAAATTCGCGTCTTTGGAGAAATGTATAAAAAAGGTTATATTTATAAGGGCTTGAAGCCAGTTTACTGGTCATGGTCAAGTGAATCCACTTTAGCTGAAGCTGAAGTAGAATACCATGATATTAAATCACCTAGAATTTATGTTGCTTTTCCAATTAAAGATGGTAAAGGTATCTTAGATTCAGATGTTTCATTAGTAATTTGGACTACTACTCCTTGGACTATTCCAAGTAACGTGGGTATTACCGTTAATCCAAGATTTGACTACTCCTTAGTAGAAGTTGACGGTAAGAAGTATGTAATTGGTTCAGATCGTTTGCCAGTCGTTGCAGAAGACTTAGGCTGGAAGGACTACAAAGTACTTAAACAATTAAAAGGTACTGATTTTGATGGGATGACTTATAAGCATCCCCTTTATGGTAAGACTGGTGTAGGCCAATATGGTTTGGTAATGAATGACACCTATGTTACTGATGATGACGGTACCGGCTTAGTTCACAACGCTACTGGTTTTGGTGAAGATGACTACCGTGTTGGTCAAAAGTATGGTATCCCGGTCTTCAGTCCAATGGACGCACAAGGTCGCTTTACTAAAGATATTCCAGATCCAGATCTTGTAGGAATGTTCTATGATGATGCTAACAAGGTGGTAGCAGATAAGCTTAAAAAGGCTGGCGCTTTGCTCAAGTTAAGCTTCTTTACTCACTCATACCCACATGATTGGCGTACTAAGAAGCCCGTTGTCTTCAGAGCAACTACTCAATGGTTTGCTTCAATTTCTAAGTTTAGAGATCAAATTCTGGATCAAATTGAACAAGCTAACTTTATTCCTTCATGGGGGAAGACTCGTCTTTACAACATGATTAAAGATCGTGGCGACTGGGTAATTTCTCGTCAGCGTGCTTGGGGTGTACCATTGCCGATCTTCTATGCAGAAGACGGTACCCCAATTGTTACTCCAGAAACGATTGACCATATTGCCAAGATCTTTGAAAAAGAAGGTTCAAATGCTTGGTACACTCATACAGCTAAGGAACTGTTGCCAGAAGGCTTTACTTCAGAACATTCACCAAATGGCGAGTTTACTAAAGAAAAAGATATTCTTGATGTTTGGTTCGACTCTGGTTCATCTTGGGCAGGCGTAATGGAAAAACGTGATGGTTTACACTATCCAGCTGATCTTTATCTTGAAGGTAGTGACCAATACCGTGGTTGGTTCAATTCAAGTTTGATTACGTCTGTTGCAGTAACTGGTAAGGCACCTTATAAAGAAGTATTATCACAAGGCTTTGTGCTTGATGATAAGGGACACAAGATGTCTAAGTCACTTGGCAATGTAATTTCACCAAACGATGTAATTAAGAAGATGGGTGCTGAAATTATTCGTCTTTGGGTAGCTCAAGCTGATACTACTTCTGATGTTGCAGTCTCAATGGGAATTTTGCAGCAGTCTGCAGAAAGTTACCGTAAGATCAGAAATACCTTCCGTTACATGTTGGCCAACACTAGTGATTTTGATCCAAAAGAAAATCGCGTTGCTTATGCTGATCTTCGTTCAGTTGATCAATACATGGAAGTGAAATTAAATGACTTAGTTAAAGACTGTCTTGCTGCTTACGACAAGTTTGATTTTACTACTGTCTTCAAGAAGGTCTTCAACTTTGTTTCTAATGATCTTTCTGCATTTTATCTTGATTTTGCTAAGGATGTACTTTACATTGATGGTGAAAACAGCCATGATCGTCGCTCAATGCAAACTGTTATTTACGACGCTGCTGTTAAATTGGCTAAGATCTTAACACCAATTTTGCCACACACTATGGAAGAAATCTGGGGCTTCTTGAAAGAACCTGAAGATTACGTTCAACTTGCTAATATGCCAGAAGTTGAAGAATATGCTAACCATGATGATTTGCTTGAAAATTGGGGTAAATTCATGAAGTTGCGTGATGACGTCTTGAAGGCTCTAGAAGATGCAAGAAATAAGAAGTTAATTGGTAAATCGTTTGAAGCAACAGTAACTATTTACCCAGATAAGGAAACTAAGGCAATGCTCCAAGACTTGGATGCTGATTTCAGACAAATTCTAATTGTATCTAAGTTAACTATTGCTGACGGCGAAGCTCCAGCAGAAGCGGAGAAGCTTAATAATGCAAGTATTGTAGTAGAACGTGCTGATGGCGAAGTTTGTCCGCGGTGCCGAATGATTAGAACTGATATTGGCGTAGATCCAAAGTTACCAATGCTTTGTGGTCGTTGTGCTAAAATCGTTGAAGCAGATTACCCAGAAGCTGTTCAAGAAGGATTTGAAAACTAATGCGGTTAGGTACTGTAAAACAATTTGATGAAGGAAGTAGCTATGGCTTTATTGAAGATGATCGTAATCATAAGTCATATTTTGTCTTCTATAAAGCAATTAAAGAGGAAGGCTATAAAACTTTGCAAGTAGGTCAAAGAGTTAAATATCAGTTAGCTCAAGGTAAAAATGGTCTGCAATGTGTAAATGTTTATTTAGCCTAAAAAGGAGCTGGGATTTTGGATTTAAAGGAAACAGAAATCTCGTCACAGCAGATTTTTCAAGGACGTATTTTGGATCTGGCTGTTCGCACAATTAAGCTTCCTAATGGTGAAACTGCAACTAGAGAAGTTATTAAGCATAAGCCTGCATCGGCTGTTATTGCAATTAATGATGAACAAAAGATGTTGTTAGTAAAGCAATGGCGGGAACCAATTAAGCAGATTACTTTGGAAATTCCAGCTGGTTTGGTTGATTCCACTGATGCAAGTCCGCTTGATGCAATGAAGCGTGAGCTGAATGAAGAAGGTGGCTATCGCGCAGATTACTGGGAAAAGGTCAGTGAATTCTATTCTTCTCCTGGTTTTTGTGATGAAAAGATGTATCTTTTCTATTGTGATACCTTAACTAAATTGACTGATAAGCGGGCACTGGATGCAGATGAATTTTTAACTTCTAGTTGGTATAGCTTAGATGAATTAAAAACTTTATTGGCTGAAGGAAAAATTGTTGATGCAAAGACAATTTATGCAATTACTGTTTGGGAAAATATGATGTTGCGTAATGCTCAGACCGATAATAAGGATTAGTTATGGTAGAAAAACGCTCTGATTATCGTAAAAGGCAGAAAAAAAGCCTACTTAGTAAGCTAAAATCTTCCTTTTCTGATAATGATTCAGAAGAAGTAGATGTAAATCCTGACTTTAAGCGGGATGGCTCTGAAGAAGAACCTAGAAGACGCCCTCTGGCTGGGGATGGACAAGAATTTTATCAGCATAATCAATCGAGTGATAAGGAAACGATTCGCCAAGAGAAGTCTTTAAGACTGAAAAAAAGATTGAATCGTGCTATCCTGATAGTGATTGTTTTAATTATATTGGTGCTATTAGCACTATTTCATTTATAGTGGAACTGAGGAAATAAATTGAAGATTGCGATTATCGTCCCAATGGCGGAAGAAGCTGAATTTTATCGTGATCATTTCCATGCAGAAACAAAAGAAACGTTCGGATCAACAGAATTCGAACATTTTTCTGTTAATGGCAATGATGTATATTTAGGTTTAAGTGGTATCGGTAAAGTGAATGCCGCTATGAATCTGACTAGTTTACTAACTAAAGAAAAAATTGATGTAATTTTTATGACTGGTTCTGCTGGATCATTACAAGATGATGTTCATCGTAAAGATGTGATTTTAGTAAATGATTTTGCCTATCACGATGCTCACTGTGTTAGTGCCGGTGAATATGTAGAAGGTCAGATTCCAAGAGAGCCTGCTACCTTTAAGTTGAATTCGCCTGAAAGGGAAGCATTTAAGAAATATTTAGGTGAAGAAGACGTAGATTTTAAGGAAGGGCTTGTTGTTACTGGAGATACTTTTGTTCAATCAGAAGAACAAAAAGAGTTAATCAAGAAAAACTTTCCAGAAGCTTTAGGAGTAGAAATGGAAGGAGCCGCTTTTGCACAAGTTGCTCGTCATTTTAAAACTCCGTTGGTTGCTATGCGTGCAATTTCCGATAATGGGGATGCTAATGCAGACAATGATTTTGACAAGTTTGTCAAGGAAGTCGGCGCTAAGGCAGCTAAGTTAATTAGTGATTATGTAGAAAAGATGAATTAAACGTGCGTGAAATTTATTTAGATAATGCGGCAACGACACCAATGTCACCCAAGGTAATTGATATTATTACCGATGAAATGAAAAATGATTTTGGTAATGCCTCTAGTACCTATGAATTAGGTCGTAGGGCCAGAAATGTAATTGATCGAGCTCGTCACCAGATTGCTCAAGATATTAATGCTCAAGATGGAGAGATTATTTTTACTTCAGGTGGTTCAGAAAGCAATAATACAGCGATTCTTGGAACTGCCTATGCTCGTAAAAATATTGGTAAAAAGATTATTACTACGCCGATCGAACATCCCTCGGTTCTTAATCCAATGAAACGTTTGGAAAATGAGGGCTACAACATTGTCTATTTGAATGTCGATGAAAACGGGCAAATTTCTTTAGAACAGTTAAAAAAGGAATTAACGCCAGACACTATTTTAGTATCGATTATGGCCGTTAACAATGAAGTTGGTACCATTATGCCGCTCAAAGAAATCGGGGCAATGGTAAAGGACTCCAATGCATATTTTCATGTTGACAATGTTCAGGGAATGGGCACAATTAAAATTGATGTTAAGGACATGAACATTGATTTTCTGTCTGTTTCTGCACATAAAATTAATGGACCTAAGTTTTTAGGCTTTTTATATGAAAATGCGGATATCGATATTCCAAATTTGATTTTAGGCGGTGAGCAGGAAACCAAACGTCGAGCTGGAACAGAGAACGTACCAGGAATTGCCGGCTTTGGCGAAGCTGTCCGTGAAGTATCCGAGATTGGTCGTGATGCTTTGCAAAAGAAATATGCTCATTATCAAGACATTATTTTAAAGGAATTAGACGATCATCAAATTAATTATGAAATTAATGGTGGGTATGGTCCGGGTTACTCACATCATGTGCTTAATCTGCATCTCAATGGTGTATCTACTACTTCTTTACAAACAAATCTTGATTTGAATGGATTTGCCGTGTCAGGCGGTTCAGCATGTACTGCTGGTTCTTTGGAGCCATCACATGTTTTAATTGCTTGTTTTGGAGAAAATTCACCAAGAATAAATGAGTCGATCCGAATTTCATTTGGGCGTTATAATACGGATGAAGAAATTGAGCAATTCGCCCAAGAATTAGTAAAAATTGTACAAAGAATTCAATCTAAAAATAAATAGTTGCTTTCAAAAAGAAAGTATCTTATTATAAATAAGTGAGGAAAATTATGGCAAATACAGTTGTGATTAATGGTGATAAACGTAAGTTTACTTTGAATCCTGAGTTGAAGCTTTATGCTTTGATTGATGCTGGCTTTGTGAAGACAGCTAAGAGTAATTTTAATTATGAACATCCCCTTTACAATGATTCACCTTATAACGCGCCTACTAAGTTAAAGATGACCATTAATAAGGACTTGTCGCATTTAACTATGGTTATTACTGATCGCAACGGTTTGCAGAAGGTTAATATTTTTAAAAATAAGCAATTAGCTCCTACTGTAGAACTTTTAGATTATATTTTAAAGGATCTTGAGGAGCGTAAGATTTTGCTTGAAGTAAAGGATTGATTGAATAATGGTTGACAATAGCAAGACTAGAGTAGTTGTAGGTATGAGTGGTGGCGTTGACTCGTCTGTTTCAGCACTTTTACTTAAACAACAAGGCTACGATGTTGTTGGTGTCTTTATGAAGAATTGGGATGATACCGATGATTCAGGCGTCTGTACAGCTACTGAAGACTATGAAGATGTAAAAAAGGTTGCCGATAAGATTGGTATTCCATATTATTCAATTAATTTTGAAAAAGAGTATTGGCACCGCGTTTTTGAATATTTCTTGGATGAATACAAGAAGGGAAGAACCCCTAATCCTGATGTAATGTGCAATAGTCAGATTAAGTTCAAGTCGTTCTTGGAGTTTGCGATGGACTTGGATGCTGACTACATTGCAATGGGGCACTATGCTAAGACTGTTAAGGATGCCAATGGTGTTACTCATATGATGCGTCCTAAGGATGGTAACAAGGACCAGACGTACTTTTTGAGCCAATTGAGTCAAGAGCAGATTAGTAAGGTTATTTTCCCTCTAGCTAACCTAACTAAGCCACAAGTTAGAGAGATTGCTTTGGCTAATGGTTTAGCTACCGCGAAGAAAAAAGATTCTACAGGTATCTGCTTTATTGGTGAGAGAAACTTTAGAAAGTTTTTAAGTGAATTCTTACCAGCTAAATCAGGTAAGATGGTCACTCCTGATGGTAAGGTAGTTGGTGAGCATGCTGGTTTAATGTACTACACCATTGGTCAAAGACAGGGCTTGGGCTTGGGCTCAACTAAGGAATCAACTGATCCATGGTTCGTGGTCGGCAAGGATCTTAAGAAGAATGAATTAATTGTAGAGCAGGGCTATGATAGTCCACTTCTATATGCTAGTCGCTTGAAGGCAAGTGATATGTCATTCTTTACTGGTAAGCCAGATCATGATTTTGAGATGCACTGTACTGCAAAGTTCCGTTATCGTCAATGTGATATCGGCGTGACTGTTAAGTATCATGCCGCAGACAATACTGCTGATGTTTACTTTGATGAGCCAGCTCGTGCAGTTACACCAGGTCAAGCACTTGTTTTATACAAGGGTGAAGAATGTTTAGGCGGCGGTAATATTGATGCTGCTTACCAAGAAGAAAAGCAATTACAATTAGTTTAAAAAATATGCAAAAAGAGCGTTCGATTTTTCGAACGCCTTTTTCTTTGTGCTAAACTATTCTTATTGATTAGACAATTAGGGGGATTTAAGCAATGCAAATTTATTTTGTTCGTCATGGCAAAACTGAGTGGAATTTAGCTAGTCGCTTCCAAGGAGGACATGGAGATTCACCACTTTTGCCACAAAGCTTAGAAGATATAAAAAAATTAGGTCATCACTTGCAAGGAACTAAATTTAGAGGAATTTTTGCCAGTCCGCTTGATCGGGCCTTTAATACCGCTCAGGGCATCGATGATGCAATGAACGCTAACTTACCTGTTGTGATCGATGAACGACTCAGAGAGTTTAATTTGGGTGATATGGAGGGAATGAAGTTTGGGGATGCAGAGAAAAAATTCCCTAAACAAATGGATAATTTTTGGCACCATCCAGATAAATATGATCCGACTGAACTTCATGGTGAGGATTATCCACATGTTATTGCTCGTGGAAAAGCATTTGCTCAAGAAATGGCACAAAGATTTCCTGACGATGATGATAAGATTCTAGCAGTTAGTCATGGTGCGGCATTATCAGCTATTATGGGTGGACTTTTAGGCTATCCATTGAAAGATATTCGCAAAAATGGCGGCCTTAGCAATACCTCTTTAACTGTCTTAGAAACACTAGATGGCGGAAAGACTTTTAAACCGGTAGTGTGGAATGAAACTAGTTATTTAGGACGTAAATTATCGAAGACGGACTCGTTATAATGGATCAAAAAATAGCGCAACTTTATGATGAAGGTAAAGTAGAACAAGCCATTCATCTTTTAATCAAAAAAATCGATCAGCATCCACAACAAGTTGCTAATTATTTGCAGCTATCGACGTATTTAATTGAGCAAGGAAGCTTGGATCAAGCACAGAAGCTATTGGAGCAGGCCCAGCATCTGGTTAAAGAGCCACAAGAATTAAATTATAATCTGGCAGTGTGTTATTACATGCAAGGCGATTTTGATAAGGCACTGGCTTTATTAGATCAGATACCTAATGATGACTTAACTCTTTATCAAAAGGCACTAACTTACTTAAAATTAGGGCAAGGCCAAAAAGCTTTAGCTTATGCTTTGACGATCAAAAAAATTGATGAGCGAATTCAGGAATTGCTAGGCGATATTTGGTTAAGTTTGGGTGAGAATCAACAGGCTCAGCAAATGTATTTGGCAATTCCTGATAATAAGAAAAATGCGAAAGTTTATTTTTTACTAGGTGTCACTACATTAGAAAAAGATCGTGACCAGGCTCAGAAATATTTTGCTCAAGCTAAGCAGATGGATGCTAAGTATTATCAGCAAGCAATGAATCAGTATGCTTCAATTATGAAGATGCTAAATGACAAGGAAAAGAAAAATTATGAATGAATTTACCGGTAAGGTTAACGGGATTGTTTTTGAAAATAGTAAAGACTTGTATAAAATTCTTGACGTTGAAATTATCGGCACTTTATCCGATTATTCTCGTCCCGATATTAAGGTGACAGGGAATTTTGGCGATATTCAAATTAATAGCAGCTATCGCTTCGAGGGTAAACTAGTAATGCATGAAAAATTTGGCTTGCAGTTTAGAGCAAATAACTATAAGCAAGTCTTGCCACATGAAGAGGGATCTTTAACTAAGTATTTGAGTTCGAATAAGTTCCCTGGAATTGGTAAAAAGGCTGCGACTACGATTATTGATGAATTAGGGCTAAATGCCTTAGATGTATTGAAGGAAAGTCCAGCTAAGATTGATAAGCTTTCTTTAACTAGAAAGCAAAAGGATAGTCTTTTGGCAGGACTAAATGCGATGGATTCTTATTCAGAAGTAATTTTAAAATTGGCTAAATACGGCATTAATAAGCGTATTGCAGGACGGGTTTACCAGCTTTACCATGGTGAAGCATTAGCAAAACTAGAGAAAGATCCTTATGCAGCAGTTAATGATATTTCGGGTTTTGCATTTAAAACCGCGGATATGATGGGAAGCCAATTAGATATTGCTAGTGATGATCCACGTAGAATTAAAGGTGCTGTTTATCAAGTATTACTCGATGCTTTAAATGGTGAGGGAGATACTTATGTAGGCTTAGCTGAGTTATTAACAGAAGCAAGTAAATTGCTTCAAATCAATCAATTCGACCCAATTGCTAGCTGTATTAATAGTTTACAAGAAGCTGGCAAAGTAATAGTTGATGGTGAGAATGCTGCTCTACAAAATATTTATCAAACAGAAGTTGATATTGCTCGCTTGATGAAAAACTTGGTAGAAAAAAAAGAAGATAAAAAAAGAGAACAATATGATGATAAAAAGGTAGAGCAAGCAATCAAGGATGCTGAAAAGGAACTTAAGATTCACTACGACGATACACAGAAGTTGGCCATCAAAAACGCAGTTAACCAACCGATTTCTATTTTGACAGGTGGACCAGGTACAGGTAAAACTACTATCATTAATGGAATTTTATTAGTATTACGCAAGCTGGCTGAGATTCCTTCCTCCGCTCTTTACAGTGAAGATCCTCCGTTTTTACTAGCAGCACCGACTGGACGTGCAGCTAAAAGAATGGGTGAAATTACCGGAATCAGTGCTAAAACAATTCACCGAATGTTGGGGTTAGGTATTGGTGATACTAACACTCAGGACTTGAATGAGTTAAATGGTGAAATCTTAATTGTTGATGAAATGTCGATGGTTGACATGTTCCTTTTTAAACAACTTTTGGCAAGTATTCATGATACGCGGCATATTGTTTTCGTTGGTGATAAGGATCAGTTACCTTCGGTTGGAGCTGGCAATGTCTTCAGTGACCTGATTAAATCGCAAGCGTTTCCAACTACTATTTTGAAGCAGATTCATAGACAGGGTGATGATTCAACGATTATTACTTTGGCGCATGATGTTAATGAGGGTAAAGATCAGCAAGCCTTGTTTAAGAAAACAAAGAATTATTCTTTTATTAGCTGTCGTCCCGAATTAGTAGGGGATGCAGTTGGACAAATTGTTAAACTTGCTTTAAAACGTGGATTTGCAAAAGATGATATTCAAGTGCTTAGCGCGATGTATCTTGGCAATGGTGGTGTAACTAACCTTAATAATGTTATTCAGGCAATTTTAAACCCATCTCAGCCTAAAAGTAAGGTATTAGAAGCACATAATGAAGTTTTCCGAATTGGCGATCGTATTCTGCAATTGCAAAATAATCCTGAAAAAGATATTTATAATGGACAAATTGGTAAGATCATTAGCATTGATGAAGATGATGCCAAGGAATGCATGATTGCAGATTTTGATGGAAGAGAAGTTGCCTTTTCTAGAAAAGATTTAAATGATCTGACCCGGGCTTATGCAATCACTATTCATAAATCACAAGGTTCAGAATTTCCATTGGTAATCTTGAATCTAACCATGCAGAATTTTGTGATGCTAAAACGAAATCTTTTGTATACTGCAATAACGCGAGCTGAGAAAAACTTAGTGTTAGTTGGTGATCCACGGGCATTTGTGGCAGCTTTTAAGACGCCGGGAAATGATCGTAAGACTGGCTTAGCAGCGAAGATTTGTCAGCAATTGGGTATTACAAAATCATTGGATAAATCTGATCAAAGCAAGCAGCACGAAAAAGCTCAAGAAATGGAGAATGAAACCGATAAAGCAGAAGTAGCAGAAGATTTTGTTCTAACCCCGGAAAAAATATATTCTGGTGAAATTGATCCAATGATTGGAATGGAAAATATCAAATTATAAGGATAAAAGCCCCTTGAATTGTTAAAACAAGGGGCTTTTTCATTATACAAAATCATGGTATAATTATTGCTGTCTAAACATACGTTCCAAAATATGGATAATTAACATGGATATTACAATAATTACACTAACAGTAGGCATATTAACCTATTATTTTTTTCAAAAGCGAAAAAAGAAGAAAATGAAAAAAATAGAATTATCTGTAACAGATAAGAAAGAAATAACTAAAATTGAAAAAATTGCAGGCAAAAGATTACCATACCGTTTTCCTAATCATAAGAACTTGACCTTTCAGATCATTGAATTAATGCGACCAGGTTATATTAAGCGACGCATTTTTGACAATAAAGGCCATTGTCATTATTTGATTAAGTACTATTTAGATCGTTCAGTGGCGGAATTAGTTGAATTTGGTAAGACGGATGGTCATTATTGGCGTAAGACTAGTTGGAATGGAGAAACTAAGGTAACTTACCATTATGGCAAACATGAATTCAATGAGTTAGACGAAATTACAAAAAATTTGCGCTATTATGGCTCAATAGTCAAAGAAGGTAGAAACAAAATTTTGCCTTTGGAAAATGACTTAAATCAGTATGTGAATGAGTTAGAAAATCATGCTAGCTATCAAAAAGCTTGGATTACACATAAAAAAGTAACTGATTCACAGACTGTTCATGATGCTATGATAGTTGAAAAAACTTTGTTGAATAATAAACGTGATTTGAAACGAGCTTTGGCTCTGCAAAATGTTTTACGAATTCGGGCAATTAATTCTGGCTATAAGGTTTACAATCAAAAAGTAAACGCATTTCAGAAAAGAATGACTGAACTACATTTGAATCAAATAAAAAATTTGCGACCTATGAATATTTTATCTCAACGTGATTTGCGCCATCTTAGCAATCTCTTGGCAGGCGCTGCCGCAGAAGAATTAGTGAATTCTCGTTTACGTGAAGTGCAGACAGGGAAAGAAATAATTCATAATTTACTGTTACCATATCCCTATGAAAAAAAGAATAGTTTAGGGAGTAACCAAATTGATCATGTGATAATTACGACTAGCGGGATTTTTTGCTTGGAAACCAAAGCACGAACAAGTAAAAATGGACAGTATAATGTGCAGGCTGATTATGATCAGATAGCTGATCAAGTGGCCAAGCATAAAGAAAGTATTAAATATGTCCTAGAAAAAAGCAACAACCCAGTGATTATTAATTTATTGAGACGCTTGCCAAATATAGATCAATTAATCAGAAACGTGGTTGTATTTGTAAGTAGAACAGATGATGAGTTCACATTGACTGATTCGAACCGTTATCAAAAAATGGGAATAGATGTTGTGCAATTGGCAGATATTCAGTCGTTATTAGTCAAAGCTAAAACTGGAATTGGATTACAGCCAGACGAAATTGCAGCTATCAAAGAAGAAATGGATAATAGTAAACAATTGCAAGAAGAAAAAAATTATCAAGAAAATGTTCTATTTTTTGAAGATCAGGAGTCAACGTTAACTCAAAAGCAGGTGGAAGAGCAATTGTATCATGCTAATCAGGTGATTAAACATATCGATCAGATTAATGGACTTCTTGGTAATTACTTGCAAGAAGCACGGGAGTGGCAAAAGCAGTATCAAAAATACCGTTATTGGAAGAAATTTTATGATCAAGTACATGATTTCATTGATCAGGACCAATATTATCAAAATCATAATTCGAAAAGAGATATTTTAGATAAGATATAAAAAAGGAAGAATTTGGAATTCTTCCTTATTTTAATAAATTAAAATGATCAACTTTAAATGTTACTTTGAAGGGCTGCTTTTCAATATCTTCACCATCAATTTGAGCATATTCACTTTTATTGGTTTGAACTAGGATTTCTTTAGCTTCAATATAATGAAATTCTGGTGCATTAACGTGTGAACCATCTTTGATCAGCTTACCAAAAAGCCAGAGAAACTTGCGTAAACTTGGTTTTTCAACAATTACTGTATCAAGATGGTGACTGTAAATGTCCGCTTTTGGCAAAATAGCAAAACCACCGCCAAAGTAGGGATGGTTAGTAGTAGTGACAAAGTATGCATCTCCGTAACGAAGAGTTTCGTTTTTAGTTTTAACAGTCACTGTAAAGGTATCCTGCTTAATTAGTGCCTTGATTATATTTAGGCCATAAATCATATTTCCAGAATTGAGGTGATTGAGGTGTTTTTTTAATTGCTCATGATTACTCTGATGAACAACAAAGGCATCAAAACCAATACCGAAATTATTAACAAAGTAACCCTTAGGAATTTGTTTAATATTTGATGTGAAAAAACCACAATCAACTTGTTCCGGTTCAGGATCTCGGAGCAAATTATTGATTAATTGCCTGGGATCTGCGGTTAATCCAGCACCACGGGCAAAATCGTTGCCTGTTCCTGCAGGCAAATAAGTAATAGCTGTCTCAGGATAATTAGAAGTCTTTATTCCATTTAAAACTTCATTAAAGGAGCCATCTCCACCAACTACGATTAAAACATGTTCAGAAGAGAGATGTAAATTAGCGTAATTTTGTGCTAGAACGACTAATTCTCCAGGATAATGACTTTTTTGTCGCTTAAAAGGAATATTCATTTCTTTTAGTATATCTTGTAATTCTTTATCAGCTTTAATAGCATTGCCATTCCCAGCGACCTCATTAACTAATAACTGAACTTTAATTTTTTTATGCATATTGTTCATTTTCTAAAATAAAAGACTCCCTAAGGAGTCTTTTTTACTATTTCTTTTCGATAATGATTGGTAAAATCATAGGCCGTCGTTCAGTCTTGGAATACAAGAAGTCTGAAAGATTTTCGGTGATCGCCTTTTTAATGTCACTTTCTTTTGGTCTATTTGATTTAGCCATTTCATTTCTAAGCACATGATAAACATGCTTTTGCGCTTGACTAATTAACTCAGTTGATTCACGCATGTAGACAAATCCGCGACTGAGAATATCAGGACCAGCTAAGACTCGCTTGTGCTTATAATCAACTGTAGCAACTGCAACAACTAAACCTTCTTCAGAAAGAATTTGACGATCATGAACAACAACGTTGCCAACGTCTGCAGTACCAGAAGTATCAACGTAAACGTCACCTGCAGGAATATGTCCTGCGATTCTAGCGCCATCAGGGCCAAAGCAGACAACTTCACCATTAGATAAAACAAAAGTGTTTTCAGCGGGTACACCGGCTTGTTGAGCAAGCTGGGTGTGAATAACCTGCATTCTGTACTCACCATGAACAGGAATCATGTACTTAGGCTTAACTAAGCGAACCATCATCTTTAACTCTTCTTGGCCGCCGTGTCCGGAAGTATGAACGTTATTTACTCTTCCGTGAATAACATCGGCTCCGCCTTCCATTAACTTATTGATTAAGTGGTTAACACTTAATGTGTTACCTGGAATTGGGTTAGAGGAGAAGATGACTGTATCACCAGGTTGTAAGCTGATTTGACGGTGAGTACCATTAGCAATTCGCGATAAAGCGGCTAATGGTTCACCTTGAGAACCAGTACATAAAATCATTACTTTTTCAGGTGGTAATTTGTTGATCTCATCTGCGTCAACAATTAGATCCTTAGGCAAATTTAAGTAGCCCAAGTCGACCCCATTATCAACGCCATTTTCCATACTACGTCCAAAAATTGCAACCTTTCTACCGGTATCAATTGCAGCTTGAATAGCAGTTGATACACGATAAAGATTAGATGCAAAAGTGGCAAAAATAATTCTACCGTGGATTCCAGTGATGATATTATGTAGTGACTTAGCTACAAATCGTTCAGACTTAGTAAATTGTGTTACTTCAGCATTAGTTGAATCTGAGAGAAGAGCAAGTACACCTTCATTGCCTAATTTAGCCATCTTTTGAAAATCTGGTGCAGGTTGATCCATTACTGGTGTTAAGTCAAACTTAAAGTCACCAGTAAAGACAACGGCACCGAGTGGTGTATGAACGGCAATACCTAAAGTATCAGGAATAGAGTGAGTAGTTCTAAAGAAAGAAACGGAAAGTTTCTTAAACTTCAAAACAGTATCCTCATGCTCTTCGTGTAGTTCAGTTGTCTTTAAAATTCCGTGTTCTTCCAATTTGCCTCTAATTAATGAAAGGGCAAATGGTGTCGCATAGACAGGAATTTCAGGAATTTTTTCTAACAAAAATGGAATACCACCGATATGGTCTTCATGTCCGTGACTAACTACAAGAGCTTTGATTTTCTTACGATTCTTGATTAGGTAAGAATAGTCTGAAATAACGTAATTAATACCTAATAGGTCATCTTCGGGGAATTTAATACCACAGTCCATGATGATAATTTCATCCTGATACTGAACACAATACATATTTTTGCCGATTTCATGCAAACCCCCGATTGCATAAACGGCTACTTCATTATTTTTAATTCGCACTCTTTATTACTTCTTGTCGAACGTTGTTAACTTAAAGTCAGCATGTTCTTTTTCGTAAGTTAACGAATTACCAGTTAATTCTTGGATGAGTTCAATGTTATAGGGGGTATTGTCCTCAACCATACTTCTTGCTTCGACCATGTTGTCTGCTTCCATGTAAAGAGTTTGTGTAGTTTCTCTACGAGGATTGACAATCTTGTTTTTTTGATACAAAACTTTGTAGATCATAAATGATTCTCCTTATTAATGTATAAACGTTCAATGTAGAGTAAAAATTACTCAATAGCTATAAAAATTTTATCATAATTATAAAGTTAAGTATATAATTATGTTTCTTTTGATTTTTACCGATTAAATTTGGGAAACTGTCAAATCTTTT
>NZ_PCYU01000013.1:0-28152 GCF_002553775.1 Lactobacillus sp. UMNPBX16 | reverse complement strand
ATCTAAGTTTGTATCTAATTCACTTTCTCCCACGGGAGCCTTAATTTTAGCACTTATTGAAATTTTTGAAAAAATATGTGCAATCCAGAATGAAATTAATACCAAAAAAATTCCAAAAATAAAATAAAACTGCCAATCCCATTTCTTAGTCATATTTCTTACGGGCTGAAAAAGAAGACTAAAAAATAATAATAAATCTATTGATAAAACTCTCCAAATAGGATATGCCTTTAATCTATTAATTCTAGAATAGGGAAAACAAAATGGATTTTCAGTAAAAAGTAATTGTTTAACAATACTCTGTTCAATATTATTTTCCATTGTATTATTAGCATTGTTTTCAGTATTTTCAAAGAAATTAGGTAAGTTAATAAATTCATATTCTTGCAAATTTTTACCAGTTAATTTTCTAATCCAAGTTTTTATTTTTCCTCTTTTAAATTCTCTATTCTTAAAATAGCTTTGAAGTAAGCTGGATTTCCCACTATCATAAGGTCCTGTAATTGCCAAATTTTTAATTTTAGGATCTGACAAAGCCAAATCTAATTTTTCCTTATATGGCTTTATTTGCTCATCTGTTAAATTATCTTTGGGATAAAGAGTAAATAATTTTGAATTTTCTTTGTTAATATTCAACTTATCCTCGCTTCCTCTAATTAAGATTTATTGCACTATAAATTCTAATTATCATATTAACGATTTTGTCTTGTTCCATTCGCGGAGGAATAGGAATTATCAAATTTTGTATATCACTTTTCCTTATAGATGGTGAGTTATCTCCCCTCATTTTTTGAGTCATATTAGTAACCGTATAATTCGAAAGTGTTAGGCAAAAAATATATTTTCTATTTATTAATTCATAGGGTTTAAGTACATAAAACCCCGTTGTTCCTATCTTGTAGTTATTATCTTTTGGAACCATTGCTATATTTCGTAAATATGGTCTAACAACTGAAAATAAAATATCATCATTTTCTAATACTTGTCTTGCCCTTGAAGCAATTTTATCTTTTTTTACGATTACTTTTTTTGGATTAACGACTTTATTATATTGATTATCGATGCTTGCAATATCAATATAATAAAAATCTTTTGCAGGCTTTTTATGTACTTCGGGTTTCAATATGTCCCCCAATCTACCCCATTCCCAGCTATCAGGAATATCAAACGGCTTCTCTTCATCAGTGATTGGTGGAAGCGGCTTACTCTTCTTAATCTTGCCTTCTTTAACAAGTTGCTCCTTCTCAGCTTTGATTTTCTCCAACAAAACACTTGCAGGTTCATCATGGGGATCTTGCTCGACTAATTTTCCACGCATTGCCAAATCCAGCACCTTCGACTTCAGCAAAGTCTGAAGTTTTGCGTATTGTTGAGTAGAAGATTCGACTTTGCGAAGCAAAGCGAATAGCTGCGCTATTTTAGCAGCGATTCGACTTTGCTCTGAAAGTGGTGGAAAAGGAACTTTAAGTTGATTAATTAACGTTTTATTCAAGGTCTTTCCTTTTATTGCAGGTGTAAGATAGCCACTATTACTAATTAATGGCAATAAGTAATATAGATAATCTCTGGTTATATTATTCCTGTTTATTATTGGATAAATAGATATGATTGCCTCATTATGGACAGCAGGTACCCCTAAAATGGCCACTTTGCCAATAGATAATTTAAAACTCATTAATAAAGTACCTTTTGGCTCAACTTGATTTCTAAAGCTATCTTTCAAAGCAGTTTCCGTAATTTTTTCTTTGGTGCTTTCTAAATATTTGTCACTGCCTATATCGCTAATTGAAACCCAAGGAATTGTTCCTTGATCCCAATATAAACCATTTCCTCTACGCGGTGTTTTACCTAGAGAGAAATTAATCACATCCCCCAATCTAACCCATTCCCAACTATCGGGAATATCAAAAGGCTTTTCATCATCAGTAATCGGAGCAAGCGGCTTACTTTTCTTAATTTTCTTTTCCTTAATTAGCTGTTCTTTTTCAGCCTTGATCTTCTCAAGCAATACACTAGCTGGCTCATCATTGGGATCTTGTGGCACCAACTTCCCACGCATGGCCAAATCCAAGATTTTTTCTCTTAAAGCCTGTGCATCAAAATCTAAAGTATTAGTCTTCATCGTCAATTCCTTCTAATGCCTTATTAAGTTCCGCAATTGCATCCCTAATTGCCTTAGACTTGTCATTCATCTCATCTAAGATTTCTTTCAATGAACGATCATCATGCTCTTCTTCATCATTCATCCAAGAAATATCAAGGCTAGTATTAGGACGCTTCAAAATTTCATCAATCGTAAACTTGCGCCATCTACCATTAGGATTCTTCTCTTTATCCCAAGTTTCTTTTCTCTTTGAGCGATTGTCAACGCAGAATAGCTTTTCAAATTCCGCAAAGTCTTTATCATTCAATGGATTACGCTTACCAAATGACCTCATCTGGTGACGCATATCATAAATCCAAGTTTCCTTGGTATTATCCTTGTCACTTTCACCGCGAGTAAAGAATAATACATTAGTCTGCACACCTTGAGCGTAGAAAATCCCAGTTGGCAAACGCAAAATCGTGTGCAAATTACACTTATTCAGCAGGTCTTTTCTAATCGCTTCGCCAGTACCGTCTGCAAACAAGACATTATCTGGTACAACAACTGCAGCACGTGCTTTACCATCTTTCTTCAATGAATTATAGATAATCTGTAAGAAATTAAGCTGTTTATTAGAAGTTTCGTAAGTTAAGTCATCACGAGTAACACGTTCTCCACCCTTCTTAGTACCAAATGGTGGGTTAGTCAACACAACGTCAAAGTTCTTCATCCACTTACCATTAGCCGATAATGAATCACCTTGTTCAAGACGACCGTCCATGCCGTGCAAATACTCATTCATAATTGCTAAACGGTGAGTATTTGGGACTAATTCCATGCCAGAAAATGCATCATGAATTTGAAAATTTCTCTCTTCTACTGAAAGATCCCAATATTCATCAGTCTTATCTCTAAGATATTGATCCGCAGCTACCATAAAACCAAAGGTACCTGCTGCTGGGTCATTACAACGATCACCTGTTTTAGGCTCGGTCATTTTAACCATCATATTAATTAAAACACGCGGTGTAAAATATTGTCCTGCACCAGATTTAACTTCGTTAGCATTTTTCTCCATTAGGCCTTCATAGAGATCACCGAGTCCCTCTTTTCTTGCAGAAAACCAATCAAGACCATCAATATCTTTGATAATCTTTTCCAAGTTAGCCGGTTCATCAATTGCAGTAGATGCATTAGCATAGATAGCGTTGATTCGTTTGCTCTTAACAATCTCAGGATTACCTAAATCAAGTAATAGCTGACGGTAGAAGTTTTTAAGTTCTAACCCTTCTTTAGAAACAAGATTATCCCAGCGATACTTCTCTGGAATGTCATCTTGTTGATCTTGTTCCTTACTCATCTTCAAGAACAAGATATATGTCAGTTCAGTAATATAATCTTGATAGCTTACCCCATCATCACGTAAGACGTTACATTCATTCCATAATTTTTGAACTATTTCTTGATTATTCACTTAATTTTGCTCCTCGTTGTTGTCTTTCTAATCAATATATTTTATCAAACATTTAGTTACATGTGTTCGTTTTAGCAACCTTTTTTCCTTAAACTAAAAAATGCCTCAAATGGCATTCCTTAGTTTTAATTCAAACTTTTTTCAAACAATGACGATTGTAGGCCCAGACGCATAATAATGATATGCCACCAAAAGAAGCTTATTAAGAGTTGTGGCCACGGTTCCAGTGCATCCCCTGTTAACATAATTGGTGATACATCAAAAGCGATATGCATAATTATACGCAAAATATGAACAAATCAATGATATAGCGAAAGCTACAATTGATCGTATTAAGTTGCCGTTATTCCCCTTTAAGAAGAATAGTATTCGACTCCTAAAAATATAGATAGCTAATAAAATAATGAAGGCACTAGTCATCTGTGATACTGAATACTTAACTTTGGCTACTTTTAAATTATTCTCCATATTCTTACTATACTTCCTACATTAAACATATAAATTCTCGTTTAAAACATAAATGATTTGATCAGTTTGATCGCCAAAAATAGTCTTCATCTTCTTATAGCCACCAACGTCCTTGAATCCAAACTCTCGGTTATCAAATACTTCTTTAGCGCTTGGAGCCAATACAGAATTTCTTAGTAGTTGTTTTTCAATTCTCTTCAACCATTTCTTTTGGGGAATAGTCCAATCAGCTAAGCCATAAACTTTTTGCATAGCATTATGAATTCTGACGTCATGATCAATTAGCTCAGATCCAGCCGCAGCTTGTCTAATGAAGCTGATAATATCAGCAGTGGTCTGAACATGGTTAACGTTCTTCCATGCACTTTGCAAATCATTTTCTTTAAAACCATTTTGCTCTAGCTTAAGTTTAATATTTTTGAGTTCATCAAAAGTTAAATCCTTCGGTCTAGTAGCTACAACTTGTAAGGCTGGAATAGTATTGACGTTATCCTTAACGAATTTATTGAAGTTTTCAATATAATCTGCTGGTTTTTGATTGCCATGCCCATAACCTCGACTTACATTAACTACTTTGTCTACTGCGTCAGATATTATTTGCTTGGATTTGACTGGGCTAATGTGGTCTAACTGCTCAAACTTAGGCCATTGCTTTAAAAATTGATCTTTATTTAATTTACTTAATTCACGTGCCCATTGATCAACCGACTTAATCTCAGCTAGGTGCTGGAACTCATTGCGTCTAGTATTATCCAGACGCTTGATTTTTCTCTCAACTGCACCGGCCATGTCCACTTGATACTGAGCAATATCTTCATTTGTTTCAAAGAAGTCATCCTTATGATTTAAGAAGTAATGAACATTATGCCCTGGATTTTTAACGACAGGCTTCATATTCGTTACCTTATTCATTGCTTCATAGATTCCGACAGCATCATAAATCGTAAATTTGGATTTATTAATTTCGGGACAAAGCCTGGTTGCCCGTCCCAACATTTGCTCATAGAGGATTCTTGACTGAACTCTTCTTAAGAAGACAATACTAGTAATTTGCGGTACATCAATTCCCGTAGTTAGTAAATCTACAGTTACTGCAATATTGGGGTTGGTTTCATTCTTAAAGTTTTTAATTTCTTGATTAGGATGCCGAATTGAACCAGTAATTTTTTCGATAGCATCGTCATCTACAGGATTACCCACTTTTTTGAATGCTTTTTTCAATAAGTCAACAACCATATCAGCATGTTCATCAGTTGCCGCAAAGATTAAAGTTTTACCTAAATTTGGATCACTTGGATCAAGATATCTTTGAGCTAATTCATCACAAACTACTTCATTAAAGCTACGTGTGATAACTCTCTTATTAAAGTCTTTTACATCAAAATTCATATTATCAGGTAATTTTTCTTTATTGATAGTTTTTTCATCCTGATCAAAAAGACTAACTTCGGCACCCTTTTTAAAATGAATCCCTTCTTGAGATAATTGAGTTTGAATAATTACTGGTGCATCATGGTCCACTAACCAGCCATCGAGAACAGCTTGTTGATAGCTGTAAGAATAAACTGGTTCACCAAAAATATCAATTGTTTGTAAAGCTGGCGTAGCAGTCATTCCGATAGCGGTCGCATCAAAATAATCAACTACACGTCTATATTGACTAACATAATCTTCTTGACTATAGAATTGATATTCTTTATCGCTAAGTTCTTTATCTTCTGCATAACCACGGTGAGCTTCATCAACAATAATGAAATCATATTGACCAACGGATGGCTTATCATCATTGTCTTCACTGAAAAATAGGCGTTTGATCATCCCCTGAACCGTTGCAATTTGAATTTTTGTTGATATTTCAGGTGCCTTATCACTCAATTCCTTTAATCCATAAATGGAAGAAATTGACATCGTACCTATTTTATTATCTTTAATTGCATTGGCAGTCTGCTTTCCCAATGAATTACGGTCAACTAGGTAAAGAATACGTCTAGCTCTCTTATGCTTAAGTAGTCTGTACATTAAAGCAATTGCCGTTCTAGTTTTACCAGTACCTGTTGCCATGGCAAGCAGAATACGCTTTTTTCCATCTTTGATGGCATTTTCCATCGCTTGAATTGCAGCAATTTGATATTCACGATGTGCAAAATCAGGAAAATCTTGATCATCTACCAAGTCTTGATTTGCTTCTTCTTTATTTTTAGCAGAAAGCTTCAACGATAAATCTTCTGGCTTATGAAATTCCTCAAGAGCATATGCGCTTTCTTTAGGATTACGTGCATCCCAGAACCAAATACCAGATTTTTCCTGATATTGTTTAAGATATGGACGACCATTTGCAGTATAGATGAATGGAACTTTGTAATCACCCATTTCATTTGAAACTAGACGATAATCTGATCTAAACGGTACCTCTTTAGAATATTCCTTAGGCTGTGCCATTTGCCCTGCAATATCTTGGTCCCACTTTTTGGCCTCAACAATTCCGTAGAACTTCAAACCTTTGAATAATGCATAATCTGCTCGCTGACCATTAGGTAGAACCCATTCAGCAATTGCCATATTGTGACCTTTTTGCGGTTCAGTTTTCTGCGTCCAATTGTTCAATTTTTGTGAATCTACTTCCCAGCCCGCATCTCGCAATTGTTGATCAATTAACTGACGTGTTTCTGCTTCAGTTAACTCATGTTTTTTAGCAAACTGAATGTTAATCTGGCGTCTGCGTTCACGCTCTTCAGGAGAAATTATGACTTCCTGCACCCTATTTTGTTGTAATTGCTTTATCTTTTCTTCGAGAGTTTTGATTTTATCTTCTTGAGTTTTAATTAAAGCTTTTTGATCTTGTGGCTCAACATAATCTGCAACTTCATCCAGAGAATAAACTTCTAAAAACCATTTCCATACCAAATAAGCACTCTGATCAATTTCAAGCGCAATCTTTTTGGTAGCAATAAAATGATCGTCATGCGCTGCCTTGTTCCGTCTTAACCTGATCAAATTAAGAGCATTCAAAACAGTAGGTGGATATTCATTCTTAGAATATGCCATTTTTTCAATTCGTTGTTTTTGGTTTAATTCCCAATCACCTAAATCATCCAAATGCATGATTTCCTTAGTTAATTGCTCACCAAAAGTTCCGAAAACTGTCAAACTACTTCTAGGATCAGAGTAAATTAAGCTTTCAGCGCTGAAAGCCAATTTTGCGTATTCTTGATAATCTTTTTGTGAAGTTTCAAAGTTAGACATTGTTTTTCCTCTAAATATTAAAGTAAATATAGTTTTATTCTACCCCGAAGCCCCAATTAATAACAAGTAGTGTAGGTACAAAAAAAGAAGCACCAACACAGTGCTTCTTTTAACATAACCTAAATAATCAATCGAACCCTACTTCGCCAAAACATATTCAAATCCCAACATATTGGTATAGCGATTACTACCTATCTTAATGTAATCATAGCCTTTGATCCTCTTGGTGCCATAAGTTTGGACATAATTCTTTGTCCTGGTATTCTTTGACTTGATTTCGTCAACTTTTTTACCCTGGGCATTTACCACAGGTGTTACAGTTTGCACAGTGTAGTAACGTTTGACCACTTTTAGCTTAGATGCTTCGAAGTTGCCATACTTAACGTATTTATTTGCACCAATCTTGACATATTTTTGCCCTTTAATAGTTGTAATGGCTTGAATCTTATAAGAAGTATTCTTCTTCAACAGCTTTCTAGTTTTCACACCTGCAGCGGTATAAACGTATGCATTACTTTGCAATTTCTTTTTCTTGCCAACAGTAATGCCATCAGTGATTAATGGGCTAATATCGACTTTGCGCTTTCTAATGGTATCTGAAGAATAGCCAAACCAAAATGGACTCTTCTTGGTAACATCCCATACTGGACGAGTTGTTGGATATTGCCAATTACGTTTGCTGTTATAAAGTTGAACGTCAAGCTCACCTGTAACTTGAGGCTGGTAATAGTTGTAGATCAGGTTCATCACTTTTTGAACCTCATAAGTAGTTAACTGATCAGTTCGTCTAACGAGCAACTTTTTACCATCAAGTACTTTAGTCGTATTAGTTAAAAACTTGTCAGCTTGACTAACCGCAACTTCACTGGCATTTGTCTCACCAACAACAGTTTTAGCATTTTGCAAATAAGTCAAGAACTGTATCTTTTTATCATAGTCAGCTAATTTATAGCGATCAGTCTTTTGAACCTTTTCTGCAGTGGCAATTGCAGTAGACAATGATGACTTATTAGTTGCCACCTTGCTTTGTGATTCTGCTTCACCGGCTGTGTTGATTGGCGTAAGTTTTACTCCCTCAACCTTTTTGACATTACTAGCCAAGATATAGCCTTCATTATCTAACTTATTAGTTTTAGCATTAGCTTCACCTGTTGTATGGTAGAAAAGTTCAGCTTTCTTTTCACTTGGTACCCAAAGATAGAGTGCTTCATTAATTTTGTGGTTGCTATACATTGCAGTTTCTTCAACCGTATTGGTATAGAACTGTTTAGATAGCTCTTGACTTGTCTTTTCACCGTCAATATTGTACAAAGGAATCTTTTTATCCAAGACAACCTTAGTAGAATCGGCTAATTCGAGATCTGAATGGTTCTTTAAAACTTGTGGCAGATTCAAATCATTTTCAGAAACCCAATAATTAGTACCCTTAATTCGGTAATATGAGTAGTGATCATGATCAAAGTCTGTCAATTGTTGTGGGAATTGCCCAGCATAATCGACTGTGATCTTTTGTCCCTTCTTTAATTCAATATTATTAGGATCTGTACCCCAACCTGTTGAATTAACATACTTTGTAATGGTTGAAGTATTCTTATTGACCGTTACGGTAATTGGTGCATGAGTAGTAAGACGATAGCCGTCAATGTAACCGATGTTGGCCACCTTGATATAACGACCGGAACCTAAATAATAGTAGTCTTTTCCATTAATTATGGTATAAGGAATGCGATACTTACCTTTTTGAGCCTCATAATAATACTTTGCTTTACTACTAGTAGCTTTCCGCTTACCAGCATATTTGACTACGCTACCTTTTTTAACAAAGCCAACTTTTTTACCAGATTTATTGTAAATATTGGCATTAAAAATTGCCGTTAAATAAGCAGGGCCAGATATTGGCGTTACATAATCTGAAGAAATATAAACATTCTTGCGTAAAGGATAGTATAACTCACCAGCACTGTAGTCGCCTGGATCAACCGTCTTAAAAAATGGTTTCCCATAATATTTAATCGTGCTGTCTTTCTTAGGTGCAGAAATATGATCCAAATAATTGCCCGAGCGATTGTACAACATAATATGTGAATCAATGACTTTTAAGGAGCCAGTTGCATTGCTTTTAGTAGCTGCGGTAACTGATGTTTGAACGTTTGAAGTTAGTGGTGCTGCGGCAATTGGAGACACAGCCAATAACGCAGTAGAAATTAAGATAAGTTTTTTATTGATTTTCATAATGAACCTTCGATCTAATAAATGCAGTTAAGATTTGATCAGTTAGTACTCATATCATCATTATAGCAGTTATAGTTATTTATTCCTTGATATTGAGCCTATCAAAAAAGAGATCGAAACCCAGTGTCTCAATCTCTTTCGATTTTATTTTGTTTTCTTCTTACGAGTCCATAATCCACTTAAACTCAAGCCAGACAGTAATAACCCTAACCATGAAAGATCACTATCTTGCCTACCGGTTGCTGGTAAAACAGACTTAGAGGCCGATCTCGGTGTAATTTGTTCTACTGTATCGTTTTTCATAATAGAAGTTTCCGTTTTACAGCAACTAATCTCACTACCACTTAAGCTTCAGTTTATGGCTACTTTGCTCTACCTGTAAAAATGAATCAACGTAGCGCTTAAAACCAGGTAAATATTTGGCAATCAAATGATATTCTCGTGAATTAATAATTTCTTTCTTTTGGGCTGCAGAATAATTACTTTCACCTACAAAAAAGTTCCAATTCAATTGATCTACAAATTTTATGACCACGTTAGCATCATTTTTATCTGATAAAGCTTGCGCAATCTGATTTAGTTGCTTTTCATCCAAACTAAAAAACAAATGCTTCAAATATTGCGAAAAATCTGTTGGCACTTTTTGCTTTTCTTCTGCAGTTAACCACGATTCCATTTTGAAGGAATGCACCTGATATTGCATCCCCGCTTCGTCTAAATATAGCTGACCATATTCCTGCTTAGTCATACAAAAACAAGCTCCTGCTACCTCCGCAATTGGTCGATTAGCAAACGGACCAATAATATTCTGTGCGTGCATATGGCCAGAAAAGACCGCTTTTACATTATATTTTTGTAATAAACCTTGCAGTGCAAGTGCATTATCAAGAATATATCCCTGATAGATTACTTTATTATGGCGATACAGATTATGATGCATAAAGAATAGCACTTGTTGCTGCTTTTGCTGCGCATCAATTAATTCTTTTTCAATCCAGTTCATTTGAGATTCTGAAATTCGACCGTTAGTAATCGGATGAGTTTGTGATTCCTGCTTGCCATAAATATTTGAGTCAGCCAATATTAGTCGATACTGCTTATTCAGATTAACGCTATAAGCCAGTGAATCAGGATCTTCATGTAAAGCATAATGATAAGAATCAGCAAAGATCTCTTTCCAAATAGCTGGGCTAATTTGCGGGGTGTAATCTTCATGATCACCTTTAAACTTGCGAGCCCAGCCGTCAAAAATATCATGATTTCCTGGTAAAACTAAGAATGCAATTTTATTTTTAGTTAATGGCTTAAAAATATTAGCTAAACGTTCTCCTGATATTTTAGCGCCATTAAAGGTTACATCACCAGTAATTATCACTGCAGTGGGCTTCTCTTGGATTACTTTACGTACAAACGCGGTCAAAGCAATCTCCTGATAATCTAAGTCTTTACCTGCACTAGTGTTGCGCATATGCTGAAAAGCAAGACCATCATCATGTAAACTATCTGCAATTAGATGTGTATCTGATAATAACCAAAGAATTGGCTTCTTTTTACTAGTAATCACAATTTACCTTTTTCAAAAATCTATTTTCACTTTAACTACTCATCATTATACCAACAAAAAAGGCATCCCTGCTAGGGATGCCTCATTGCGATAAAATATTGAATTAAGCGTCGATTTCTTCGATCTTAATGTTAACTACGAATGCTTCAGGAGTATCAGTGCCTGAAACGATCTTCTTAGCGTAATCGTCGCCTTCATGAATTTCAGCATGTCCTAAAACACGAAATGCCTTATGAGTAGGAACATCAGCGACAACAATAGCTGCTACTGAACCATTCTTCAAGTTTGCATAAGCAGTTGACTTAGTCTTTTCAAGATATTGAATAGTTGAAGCATCAATTGCCTTAAGTGAAGCCTTAGGACCAACTTGTGGCACACCGTTAGCATTCACAGTTGCCATGTATGGTAAGTGTGAGTTAAAAAATTCAATTTGTTCATCAGTAAGCTTAGTAGTATCTAATTTTTTCATAAAATTCGACCTTTCTTTTCTTAACTTCATTATTAATTATAAGCTATTTGCTAGAAAATAGCTATTATTTTGCCTTAGCTTAATTGATTCTTACATTTATCATACACAAGATATTGTATTTAATAAAATGTGTTTTTAATTAAATTTCTCTTGCTACTAATATTTTTATTAAGTAAACAGTCGTTGATATATCAATGCTTATAAATGCTGGCAAAAAGTCAAGGGTTGAATTTTATTTTTTTAGCCAGTAGTATATTATCTTGCATTAGTTAATAAGTGATACAAGATATTGTTCTTATTAAAATAAAAATATATTTTAAATTTCATTTTTATTAATGTTATTTTTAGTGAGGAGAATTCGATGACAAAGAAAGGCTTAACAAAATATTTATCAATTGGTGCAGTAACTACTGCAGCATTATTTTTAGCAGCTTGTTCAAATCAAAAGAGCACTACATCTGCTAAAAATAGTAAGACAGAAATTACTATGTGGCACGCAATGAATGGTGCACAACAAAAAACTTTGAAACAATTGACTAATAAATTTGAAAAAGAAAATCCTAACATCAAAGTTAAGCTAGAAAATCAAGGTAATTACCCTCAGTTACAAGGGAAAATTACTTCTACTCAACAAAATCCTAATAACTTACCAACAATGACTCAAGCTTATCCTGGTTGGCTTTATCAAGCTGCGCAAAATAAGATGTTGGTCAATTTGACTCCATACATTAATAATTCAACTTATGGTTGGGGCTCAGTAGCCAAATCTAATATTCGTCCTGAATTAATGAAGGGTGCGCAAATTAATGGCGTTCAATATGGTATTCCCTTCAACAAATCTATTGAAGTCTTGACTTATAACAAGACCTTACTTAAGAAATATGGTTTAAAGGTACCTAAAACAATGGCAGAACTTAAGTCTGTTTCTAAAGCAATTTATGAAAAGTCCAACCATAAAATTGTTGGTGCTGGTTTTGATAACTTAGCCAACTACTATGTTCTAGGTCTCAAGAATGAAGGACAAACTTTTGGTCGTTCAATCAAGTTAGATTCGGCTGCCTCTAAGAAAGTTATTAACTTCTACGCAGATGGCGTACGCAATGGCTACTTTAGAACTGCTGGTAGTGAACGTTACCTCTCCGGTCCTTTTGCTAATGAAAAAGTCGCAATGTACATCGGTACTTCAGCTGGTGAAAGTTACACTAAGATGGGTGTAGGCAACAAGTTTACGTACGGCGTTGCTCCTCGTCCCGGTGAATACACTATTTCTCAAGGGACTGATCTTTATGTCTTTAACCATGCTTCAAAAGCACAAAAAAATGCTGCCATGAAATATATGAAGTTTTTGACTAGCAAATCTAGCCAATTAACTTGGGCTAATGAGACTGGCTATATTCCTGTTAACGATAATGTCTTAAATAGTAAGGAATACTTAGACAGCAAAATGAAATTGCCAAGTGTCTTAAAGGATTCAATGAAGCATCTCTACAGTGTTCCTGTAGCTAAGAACTCTGACTCTGCTTATAATGGTATGAATCAAATTATGGAAAATATTTTAATTGCTGCAAATAAGCATCAAAATGTTAATGCTCAAATTAAGGCTGGTCAACAAAAATTAGATAGCGCTTGGCGTCAATAATGATATTAAAAAAGCATCCCCCTTCTCTATTTTGATTAGGGATGCTTTTTTGCATTTGCAAGAGTTGAATTTAATTTAAGCACTCACATAGAGTGCGACCGCAATATTTAGTACTAGGATAAAATCCAATCCTAAATATTTGGCTTCATCAACTATTATACTATGTCAAAAATATATAAAGAAGAGTTAACACATAAAATACAAAACAAAATCAGTGCGAAACTCCCACATTTTTATGTTCACATAGGGTTCGCACTGATTTTTTTCTTAACTCAAATCTTTCTTAGTAACTGCCAAATGTGCCTTATCATTGATAAAGACCCAGATTGGCAAATCTATTCCTGTTGAATCAGTCAAATTATTTACAATTTCACTGATAAAAAGCTGGACCATTTTCTTAGGCGGTTCAGTAAAGTCTCTTCTTTGCGGCGTGTACCATAAACCTGTGATTGGCTTTTTAGTTTGTCGATCGAAAATACAATTCAGGGTTTCATCATATTGATCAAATGAGGCCTTGTAGACTATATGTAATGGATGATGTGCCAAGTTCTCGACTAACTGATAACGCATATCGTCCGCAATTCTTCCTTTACTAATCATCATTAAACTGGTAACTGGACCATTTTCTTTTTCAAATTTTTGCAACTTGCCTTGTTTGACTAGCTTCTTTTCAACTGAAATAAAACTATCAGAATCAACTAACATCGTTTTTCCTTCTCTCTACTATCTATTATAAGCAAGCTGTCAATTACTTTACATAATTTTGCTTATTATGCAAAAAAGAAGCCATGACCTGAAAATCATGACTTCTCGCGAATTCCTCGTCCGTAAATCGAAATCTTCACGAACATTTTTACCTTAACACAATTAATTATACTAGTCTAATTAATTTTAATTACTAAAGCTTCATATGGCTTCAATGAGATATTCTCTTCTAGTTTGCCATCTTGTGCAGAATAATTGCTCAATACGAGTTGATAATTCTTATTTTGATATTGTTCGGGCAATGGTGCTACATGATCAGTACCATAGAAATTAGTGAAAACTAATATTTTTTTAGCTTCATCCTTCAAAAAACGTTCATAGGCAAAAATTTGTGGATCATCTTTTAAAAACATTCTAATATGGCCATCAGAAATCAGTTGTTCGTGCTTACGCAACTTGATCAATTTTTGATAGTAAGCAAAAATTTCACCCTCGTGTAATTCTTTTTCAACATTAATTCTATCTTGATCTGTTGGTAAAAGCCATGGCTTTGATTCACTAAAGCCAGCAAATTTACTATCATCCCAGTGCATCGGCACACGAGAGTTATCTCGTGCTTTAGTTTTTACTATTGCAAATGCTTCATCATCGCTTATTCCCTTTTGTTTCAATGCCGCAAAAGCATTTTTAGCTTCAACATCTACATAATCATGAATTGAAGAATAATGTGGATCCATCATTCCTATTTCTTCGCCCATATAAATGTAAGGAGTTCCGCGCATACAATGTGTCGCAGTAGCAAGCATTTCGGAAGATTTCTCTCGATATTTACCAGTATCACCAAAACGGTTAAGGGCCCACGGCTGGTCATGATTGTTCCAGAACAAAGCATTCCAACCGCCACCTTGATCCATTTTTTCTTGCCATTCAGTAAATAAGTGCTTTAATTTCATGAAATCAAACGGCTCTTTAGACCACTTTTCACAATTTTTATAATCGACTTTTAAATGATGGAAAGTAAAGACCATGGACAATTCATGCTCACTCGGCTTAGAGTACTCAATCGAATTAGCAATAGTAGTTGAAGACATTTCACCCACCGTAATTGAGTCAGGATCTTGACCAAAAGTAGAGCGATTCATTTCTTTCAAATATTGATGCACTACTGCTGTATCAGTATAAAGACTCTTTTCCTGACTTGGATCACCAGTTGAATCAACTAACTTTTCATCCTTACCGGTCACGTTAATTACGTCAAAACGGAAACCATGTACTCCCTTTGAACGCCAGAAGTTAATTACTTTGAACAATTCTTGACGAACTTCTGGGTTATGCCAATCGAGATCTGCTTGAGTTGGATCATATAAATGTAGGTAATAATAATCCGTATCACCAAATTTTGCCCAAGCTGGTCCACCAAACTTACTTTGCCAATTATTAGGCAAGGAGCCGTCAGGCTTAGCTTTTCTTAAGTAAAAGAATTTGCGGTACTTTTCGTCTCCTGCCAAAGCTTTTTTAAACCATATATTTTCGGTTGAACAATGGTTTAGCACCATATCCAACATGACGCCAACGCCTATTTCTTTTAGCTTTTTAGTTAATTCCTCAAAGTCAGACATTGTGCCAAAGCGAGGATCAATTCGGTAATAATCCGCAATGTCATAACCGCCATCATTCTGAGGGGATACAAAAAAGGGATTAAACCAGATCATATCAACGTTAAGCTTCTTGATGTAATCGATTTTAGCGATGATCCCTGGAATATCACCTACTCCATCGCCATTAGAATCATAAAAAGATTTGGGATAAATTTGGTAAATTACTTTTTTGCCTAAATCTGTCATTTTTATCTCCTATAACTTAATTTTCTGTCTACGAGCAAAGTCAATAAATTTAAACTTTTTAGGATTATGAAAGGATAAAGTTAACTGAAACAGCGTTGTATCTGCTAAAAAATTATGACTAGCTACTAGTACTGCTTCCTTACTATCCAATTGCAATTTCTCTTGTAAATCAGCATCGATTTCTTCTACCGTGATTGCCTTAGTTGCATAGGATATATCTAGCCCTAATTTATTTTCTAAATAATTGTAGATTGATTTTTCTGCTTCTTCTGACGGAAGCTCAGTAATTGGTGGATTAAATAAGAAATCACAGTCCAGCACTTCTGGTCCATCGTTAATCATTCTTAAACGTTCAACATAGATCCCAGCATGCTTCTTTTGTTCAGGGAAGAATTTCTTGAAAATTGCCGGCAAATCATCAACCATTTCATCATTAAGTAGCTTAGTTTTTGCATTCATTCCTAATGATTTATTTAATTCCGCAAAGCTAGAAATTCCTGAAATAGGAAACGAAAACTTTTCCAAATTAAGGACAATCGAACCTTTGCCCTTGATTTTTTGGATTAATCCTAACGAGGTCAATTGCTGCAAAGCTTTACGGACTGTTTCGCGTGACGCGCCATAAAGCTCTGTCAATTGATTTTCACTAGGCAAGCGCTCGCCTTCCTTAAATTGTTGATGTTTAATCTTAGAAGCTAAGTCTTGAGCGATCAGTTCAGATTTTGCTTTAGTCATCTTGACCTTGTCCCTTCTTAAAATCATGTTCATTATATTTTTGATGTACGTACATGTCAAGAGATATATCTAAAAACTATATTGCAGGCATGTAATCATTTTCATAAAAATCTATTGACAACTTGTACGTACAGGAATATTATAATAAATGAATTTTGTGAAAGCGATTTTATAGGAAAGGGAGAATAACACTTATGAATAAAAACGAAATTGCATTACTTGCTCCTGCTAATGGTCAAGTAATTGCACTAAGTAAAACAAGTGATCCTATCTTTAGCAAAGGAACTATGGGTGATGGTTTTGGTTTAATACCAACTGATAATACAGTTCTTGCACCAGTTAGCGGCACTATCTCAATGATTGCTGAAACAAAGCATGCGATCGGAATTACTACTAAAGATGGTCTAGAAGTATTGGTCCACATGGGAGTTGATACGGTTGGACTTAAAGGTGAACCGTTTGATGTAGTAATTAAAAATGGTCAGGAAGTTAAAGCTGGTGACCAAATTGCCACGATGAATATAGAGATGATTAAAGCAAAAGATCTTGATACTACGATTATGACTTTAATCACCAATTCATCTATGAAACTTGATGGCTTAGATGTAACTGAAGGTAAAGCAGAAGCTGGCAATACAGTTGCTCGAGCTTATTTAAAGGAGTCAAAAGAAGATAGTTCAGACAAGAAACTTTCGTATGATGAATTAGCTACTTTCATTATTAAGAATGTTGGTGGTAAAGATAATATAAATAACCTGATTCACTGTATCACACGTTTGCGCTTTTATTTGAAAGATGAGTCTAAAGCCAATGATGATATTTTAAAAAATCAACGTGGCATACTTGACGTTATGCATGCTGGTGGTCAATATCAAGTCGTAATCGGTAATGAGGTCACCAATGTTTACGATGCAGTTATGAAACAATTGCCTGGTCTTAGTGACAATCCTGCACCTCAAACTAATAATCAGGATGATGGTAAAAATCCTGTTTCTAGAGCCTTTAGTAATCTAATTGGTTTTATTACCGGCTCAATGAGTCCTGTAATCGGTGTTATTGCAGCATCGGGTATCATCAAAGGCTTACTTGCACTACTCACCCTTCCACAACTTGGTGCTTTACTTAGCGTCAAGAGTCCGGTCTATGTCACAGTTAGTGCTATGGCCGACTCTGCTTTCTTCTTTCTACCAGTTCTAGTAGGATTTGCAGCCGCTAAGCGGTTAGGATCCGATCCAATGATTGCTGCAGTAATTGGCGGTTTCTTAGTTTATCCACAAATGATTACTTGGGGTAAGAGTATGACGACAATGTTTAGTCTTGGATCTTGGAACTTCCAATTCTTAAACTATTCCTACTCTATCTTTCCAATGATTTTAGCTGCTTGGCTAGCTAAAGAATGTGAACAGTGGTTAAAGAAAGTTTTGCCTAGTTACTTGCAAATGATCTTTACCCCATTAATTACTATCCTTGTAGTTTCAACTATCACATTAGTTATTACCGGTCCAATCATTCAAGGAGCCGCAAATGGTATCGCAGTCTTTATTAACTGGCTAGTATCTGCATCTGGCTGGGTTGGCGGCTTAATAATCGGTGCCTTTTATCAGTTATTGGTTATTTTTGGTCTTCACTGGGGCGTTGTGCCACTAGTTGCTCAACAAATTGCCTCAACTGGTCAAAGCTCATTAAACGCAATTATCTGCGCAACAATGGTTTCCCAAGGTGCAGCTGTTCTTGCAGTCGCAATCAAATCAAAGAAAGCAGACATGAAAGAGCTAGGAATTGCAGCAGCTATTTCAGCCTTCTGCGGTGTTACTGAACCTGCTATTTATGGGATTAACTTAAGATATAAGAAGGTCTTTGCTTCAGGTTGTATTGGCTCAGCCTTCGGTGGCCTAGTTACTGGTTTAATGCATGGTACTATGTATGGCTTTACCGGTGGTCTAATTGGCTTCTCAAGCTTTTTCAACCCGGCCCATCCTACTCAACTAAATAGTTTCTATACTTTCCTAATTGCCAGTGCTGTTTCAATTATAGTTTCATTTATTGCAGTTTGGGTATGGGGATATAATGACAACATGACTATGGGTAAAAAAGTAGCCAAGAAGCAACGCCCAGGTTCAGCTAAATAAAAATTTAGAGCAAAATAAAGCGATGAATCACCCACAAAGGTAAATTCATCGTTTTTTGTCTTATTTAAGCAGCATTAGCAATCCGTTGTGCCTCAATTAATTCAGCTTTTCTGATATCACGAGGCAAGAACTGCCGAATATCTTCTTCATTATAGCCCACCTGCATCCGATGGTCGTCTGCAATAATAGGTCTCTTTAATAATCCTGGATTCTGAGTAATTAAATCAACCATTTTAGACAATGACAAGTCTTCATTCAACTTATTCTTTAATTGTTTGAAAGACTGTGAACGAGTAGATAAAATATCCTCAGTTCCATTTTCAGTTAAAGACAACAGATGAAGGACATCTTCTTTAGATAATTCCTTAAAGACGTTCTTTTCCTTGAAAGAAAGATGATATTTGTTAAGCCATGCTCTCGCCTTACGTGAAGATGCACTACTTGTTGACATATAAAGAGTAATCATACAATACGCCTCTTTCTAAAAAAACTCGTTAACTTCTCGTACATTAGTTCTATTGTATAACTTACTTTTTAATAGTGCAAGCTATTTTTACAAAAAATTGTAGAAAATAGTATACTTACCTTACTGAAAGAAGGAATTTGATGAATTTTAAAACACCAATTGCCGAACAAATGAGGCCGCAAACACTGGCGGATATGGTAGGCCAAAGTGAATTGCTGGGACCAGGAAAGGCTTTAAGAAATATTATCAAGCAGCATGTTAATATTTCTTTACTTCTCTGGGGGCCTCCTGGTACCGGAAAGACAAGCTTAGCTCAAATTATTGCTAAAGAGAATGATTATCCCTTTGCTTCCTTTAATGCTTCAATTGATAATAAAGCACAGTTGAACAACATTATTAATGCTTATAAGTATCAGACCTTCGTTCTTTTAATTGATGAAATCCACCGTATGACCAAAAATCTACAAGATTTTTTATTACCTTATTTAGAAAATGGTCATGTTCTACTTGTTGGCTCTACCACTGAAAATCCAATTATGTCGATTGTGCCAGCTGTGCGGTCACGTTGTCAAATCTTTGAGTTCAATCCTCTAACAGAAGACGATATTGCAGCTGTTTTGAACAAGGCATGTACTAAGGTCCTTAAATTAGTAGATCACCAAGTTGAAAAAAATTCGTTAAATTTGATAGCAGCCGCAGCTGATGGCGACCTACGAATTGCTTTAAACATTTTAGAGACTGTTCATGCACTTAATCCTAAAAAGATCACCTTAGCAAATGTTAAATCGTTTACTAAGCAGCAATTCTTTAGCTATGATAAGAAAGCCACTAAACATTACGATTATTTAGCTGCATATTCTGACTCTATGGCTGGCTCTGACACAGATGCTGCACTTTATTATCTTGCTATTTTGCTAAAAAATGGAGATTTAGCTTCGGTTGTACGGCGTCTGCGTGAGATTCCATATACTTATATTGGCTTAGCTAATCCGCAACAAGTAACTCAAATTGTTACTGCAGCTAATCAAGCTGAAAAGATAGGAATGCCTAAAGCTAAATATCCACTAATGTTTGCAACAATGTTAATGTGTATTTCGCCAAAATCAGGAGCATTTGAGGAAATTTGGGAAAGACTTGATCAAGATAGTGATCATCCCAATCGGTATCCCATGCCTAATAGTTTGCGTGACTTTCATTATAAACACGCTAAAGAAATCACGGGAGCTGGCCTAGCTGAGTCACCTTTTCAAGCTCCGCATCAAATCGCCAAGCAAAATTATATGCCCAAGGGACTCAAAGGCAAACAATATTATTTTCCAAAAGACAATCAAAATGAACGCAGATTATATGAGCAATACCTAAAATTACATCGTTATATTTACGGCGAAGATTATCAAAAATAAAGGACAGCAATGCAATTGAGCATCCCTGTCCTTTTTGGTTAGATTATAAATGAAGAAAATTGGTTTATTAATTGCTTCTACGAGAGAAGATTCTCGTCCAGCCACCTATATGGTAGTTCTATTTAAGTTATTTGTTAAATGCTAATCGAAAAAACTTTACCTACTTTTTACGTATTTTATTACCAATAATAACAAAAAAGCAGCGGCGCAAATACAGCGCCACTGCAATATGTAGCAAGATTATCAATGAAGAAAATGGTATTTATCATTTCTAAGGAGGAAGGATATTTCATCTAGCCACTTATATCCTAATGCTACAGTATTAATTTGTTAAATAAAACGGCTATTAAATCTACCAATATTTTTCTAGTGGCTTTTCATTCCTACCAGTGCGAGTTTGACGCAAATGTTCAGTCACAATATTAGTCAACACTTCGGCTAATTTATCAATCTGCTCAACAGTCACATATTCGTATCGGCCATGATAATTGCCACCACCATTAAATAAGTTAGGTGTAGGAATTCCTTTAGGCGAAATAAAGTTTCCATCAGTTCCACCTCTAAAGGATTGTACATTTGGCTTTAGTCCAGACTTGCGATAAGCATCAAGAGCCAGATTTACAATATATGGCTTGTCCTTAATATAGTTGTAGATATTTTCATATTGCTCACGAATATTTACAGTAAATCTATTGCCATACTTTTTGTTCATCTTTTTAACTAGATCGCGAATAAACTGTTCTTTACGGTTATATTCACTTTGATCAAAATCACGAATAATCATGCTAATATCGGCATGATCAACATTGCTTTGAGCATGTAGAACCAAGAAATAACCATCATGATTACGTGACTTTTCAGGCACTTGATCCTGAGGTAAATTAGACAAAAAATCATTCATCAAAGTTGTTGCGTTAACCATCAGACCATATGCTTCACCAGGGTGAACTACAGTCCCTTTAATATGGATCGTAATCTCTGACGCATTAAAGGTATCGTATTCAAAATCTCCTGGCCGCCCATTGTCTAATGTATAAGCGAATTCTACATTAGGAAAATCAGCTGGATCAAAATATTGACCACCACAGCCAATTTCTTCGTCTGGACCAAAAGCAACAAAAACATCACCGTGTTCAATTTCAGGATGTTCAGTTAAATATTTAAGCATTGCTAATGCCCCAGTGATTCCAGCCTTATCATCAACTCCTAGCAAAGTATGACCATCAGAAGTAATTAAGGTTTGTCCTTTTAGATTTAATAAGTCTGGAAACTCAGTTGGATCAAGAACAATATTATCTTTCTCATCTAGGATAATTTTCTGACCATCATAATTTTCGTGAATTTGTGGCTTAATATTAACTGCGTTAAAGTCTGCAGTATCCACGTGAGCAAAGAAGCCAATAGGCGTTACCTTTTCTGCTGTGTTTGCACTTAACTTTCCAATTGCAAAAGCTGTTTTTTCATTATAGTAAGCATCAAGCCCAAGCTCTTTCATTTCCTTTACTAGTTCCTTGGCCAGCTCAACTTGGCCAGGTGAGGAAGGAATCTGATCATGATGTTCATAATATGAGCGAGTATTCTTTTTAGCTAACTGAATAAACCGTTTTTCTTCATAATCTAAATTATAAAAACTCATTAATATTGCCTCTTACACTAATTCCATCGTATCACTTGAAACTGGCTCAGACTTGGGGTCTGACCACCACGGCTCTTTAACTGTTTTGATAATTTTAAAACCATGCTTTGCATACAGCGCTTTAGCTGCTATATTTGCGCTAAAGACTTCTAGCCTAATCGGCCGTCTAATATTTGGTAACACTGAAGCTAACAAATGATCACCAATACCACGTCGTTGAAATTGAGGATCAATATAAAAATAAGCTAAATTATGTGGCTTATACGCAGCAAAGCCAGCAAATTCATTATTAACTTCTACAATCCTAATCTCAGAATCAAAGAAATTATACCAGTATGGTGCTTCCTTAAACGGAATAAAATATTTCTCCACTCCGCCTATTTTCATTTCTTGCAAACGAGCCGCATCATGAACCCGGCACAAATCTTCGTAATCTAAACTTTGAAAACATCTAGTTCTTACTTGCATAATTTACTCCTTTAGGTGAAAGAGTTAATAAATTTTTATTTTTCTTTAATTATACAGAAGTGAATTATACATTTAAAGATTTTAGTTCCAATTCAACCAGTCTTCATCAAAAAACTTAACTTTTTCTTCCTGTGATTCTAATTCCTCTTGTTGCATCATAGCTATTATCATCTCATCTTTCTATTTTCAGACCATTAGTTCGCATAAAAATTATATCAAACAAAGGTTCATCTTTCTACTCTTTTTTCAAAAAAATATTAATCGAGTTAGTAATAGATGTGAATTACCTATATTTTTATCCACAATCGCGATAATATCGGGCTTCAGAGCCATGTTTCACGTTTATTGTTTACATTTAGCTGTTTTTCCAAGTAATCAAATAGCTTTTCACCTTATAAAAATTGTTTCATAAAAAAGGATCCAACTTAATGGATCCCTTAAACATGTTATTCGTAAATAATTACAGGTTCGCCCTTTTTAATATTGTTCCAAACGCTTCGAATCTCGCTTGGCTTAACATTAACACAACCATGTGAACCACCTTTTAGATAAGCGGTCTTGCTCCAATCAGTCCGCCAAGAGGCATCGTGAAAACCACAGCCACTTAAGGTAAATGGCATCCAATACTTAACTGGAGAAGCATAACTTGAACCATCATCATTGGTCCCGCGCAATATACTTGGTGATTCCTTATAGTGGATATACCACACCCCACGCGGAGTTTGATCACCCTTAGAACCTTCCATAGTACCGGTAACAACATCACGAAGATGAACGGCCAGTTTACCCTTTTTGATCAACCATACTTCTTGCTTTTTCAATGATACAACAGCATAAGTATCACCAATCTCTTTATTTGAATAACCATAGCCGTGAGGATAAGTGCTGTAGCCTAAACCGTAAAGTGCATCTGCACCATCAAAGTTTTTTTGGCCTTTGGCAAATGCTTCGAGAAGTAAGCGTTGCGTCTTTTTAACATAAACGCCCCAACCCCAAGTCTTATTCTTTACCGTTATCGTTTTCCCTTTAACTTTATTGCCCTTTGGCACTGTAAATTTATAGCTCTTGTGTAATGTTGAAACTTCTTTATCAATTTGATTTAACTTAGTCGTTAATTTACTAGTATCACCAAATTGATAGCGATTATCTCGATAAGTCACATTATTCAATAAATCTTTGGCCTTTAATTGATAATTTTTGCCATTAATTTTATAAGTAATCTCTGCTTTGCTTAAGTCAGTTAGTTTCTTTTTAGCTGTAGCTAAATTACTAGTAGTAAACTTATAAGTCTGAGTCGATGGAGTTTTAGTTTGTTGCTTCTTAAAAAAGGCCTTTGTCTCGGACTCATCTAATGATTGGACTGTAGTGTTATAGCTATAAACCAGTTCGTTATTTTTTAACTCAACTTGATTTTTAGCTTTTTGGTTAACTTTAGCCATTGCCTTAGTAACGGTTAGCTTTCCTACTTTAACTCCATCGATTGTAACATTAGGGTTAAAGTGAGTTTTAGCATATTTTTCTGCTGCAGCTTGTGTTGCCACACGGTGATTATGAATGCCAAAACCCGCGATTACCCCAACGATAATTAAAACTGCAATCGTTAAAATAATAATATTGTTTCGTTTATTCTTTTTCTTTAGGTCTTCGTTCATACTATCCTACCTTTTATGTCAGTAATAATATCTTTAATATAGCACCTTGCAAATTTCGTGTAAAATCTATTGATTTATCTAACCTTTTTTATAATTAGACGACTAGCATCCCGCAAAGCAAAATATAAAATTGGTGTACAAATTGCAGTAGAAATTGAATTGATTACAGTTGCAGGCAAACTAACAAAGGCTCCAACTAACGCTACTTTAAAGCTCGTCCCCACCATTAAAGCTTCAACAATTGAAACGCAATAAGTAGTGAATATCTTAGTTACCCCTGCAATAATACCTAAAATAATAATATTTCTTTTACTATCTTGATAGTGCATTCCTCGATAAACTGCTGTCAAAACCGAAGCCACTACTACTACCTCAAGCATAGTCAACCATGATGTTGCGGCATAGCCATTTAACAAATCAAAACCACCTAGACCAATAATTCCCGCAATCATGCCATTACGATAACCTAAATATAAAATTGCTACAGCAGTTAGCGTATTTCCAAAATGAATAAATGGGCGTCCTACCATAGCAGGAACTGGGATTCTTAACACCCAGATCCCAATATAAATAATTGCCGCAAAAAGTCCCGTTAAAACTAAAGCTTGTAAAGAATTCTTGTTTTCTCTAAATATCTGCATTATTAATTATTACTCCATCTCTTCAGTAAATCTGATAAAGCTGCTGCATAATTTGGTCCTAGACGTGAATCTTGCTTGGGTGTTTCCCTGATTGCTTGTGCAACAAAATCGGCCGCAATTGAACACGCTTTTTCTAAATTTTCTTTATGCATTACAGCAGCAAAAAATGCACTTGCAAACAAATCTCCCGTACCAAAATAATTACCTGGGAGTTTTTTCTGAATTAAAGGCCAACTATGATCGGCTGTAATTCCAACTTCCGCAATTTTTTCCTTATTAAGTGAAATACCGGTAATTATGACATTCGGGACACCAAATTGACTAGATAATTCAGCCGCAAATTCTGTTGCTGTTTTCAATGAATTACTAGTTGCCTTTTTGCCTAATAAAAATGCTGCCTCCGTCATATTCGGCGTTAAAATCGTAGCCGACTTAACTAGATTTCGCATCTTTATTACATAGTTTTCATCAATGCCACGATAAAGTTCACCGTGATCACCCATTACTGGATCAATCAAGATCAATTTATTTTTTTGTTTAAAATAGCTAATCTTTTCTGTCCAAAAATCTAATGCACTTTTGCCCAAATAGCCTAAGTATATAGCTGAAAAATCAAAACCAACCTTTTGCCAATGGGCCATAATCTTAGCCATTTCATTATTCAAACTTAAAAAAGTATTCTCACCAAAGCCACCCGTGTGTGTAGACAAAATTGCAGTAGGCAATACGGTCGGGCTCAAGCCACATGCTCCTAAAACAGGTAAAGCTGCACTAAGTGATACTTGACCAGCACAAGATAAATCTTGGCTAACTAATACGCCACCATTAACCATCTTTTTTACTCCAATCAAAAAAATCCTGCTTTAAGCTTAACATGAAGTTTAAAGCAGGAAAAATTTTATTTTGCGCTAAATGTATTAGCCTTGATATGATTCAAAATTTGATAACCAATTTGTTTATTTCTGTTTTCATCATTTTGAGTTTGATTTAAGAACATAATCAAACCATTTTGATTATCTGTAGTCATCTGAATCCAGTTACCAAAGTGAGTATTATATAAGTTACCATATGCTAACTTCAAGTTATCATTATTTTTCATATATAAACCACCTGAATAACCATTTGATGAACGTGATGTTAAATGAGTCATATAATCAAAGTCTGTTCGACTCAAAATTTGCCCATTGGTTAAACCAAGTTGAATACGGTAATAGTCCATTGGAGCTGAGAACAAATTACCAGCACCTACCAATTGAGAAGCTTGAGTCTTTTTAACATATTGAGCCCATTGGTAATTCTTTTGATTCCAGGTATATGAGATACCATCCGTCATCCCGGCTGGAATATCTTCCAAGAAATAAGTTCGCTTTAAGCCAAGCTTATTAATAATTCGTTCCTGCACATTTTGCTTGTAGCTTTGTCCAGTTTCTTGACGTATAATTCCAGCTAACAAAATATAGTTGGTATTATTGTATGAAAAATTACCAGGTTGATTTTGCGTAGTTGAGTTTAGCTTATTAACAACCCAATTAATTGCATCAGCTTCTGAATAAACACGTCCTCTATTTACTTCAGTATCAGCTGCTGTCAATCCAGAAGTATGCGTCATCAAGTTGCCGACGGTAATATTATCAGCACCTTTTAAATTAGGATACCACTTAGAGATCTTAGTATACTGTGTAAACTTCCCTGCAGAAATTAATTGGGTGATAATTGCGCCGGTAATTACTTTTTGCAAAGAACAAACAGGATAAACTACCTTACTGTTTCCCGCACCTAATCGCTTGCCATAATAACCGTAACCATAAGAAATTTGTTGTGGTTGTCCATCTTTTACTATAACTACGGTACCACGAGCATAATAACTAGCTAATGTATTTCTAACAAAGCTCCGCATTTCAGTTTTGTTATAACTTGCTGCCTGAACTGTCGAGCTATTGGCATTAGCAATTGCCATTCCAACAGGCATTGAAGCAGCTATAGTTAACGAAATGGTTGATTTGATTAATGTTTTTTTTAAATTAATACGTTTCGTTTTAAATTCCCCCAGCAATGTTATGTAAATTCTACCCATAATACTAGCATTTATTTTTTTCATTGGGGTTACAATTTTGATAAAGAATCAATGAGAACGTATACATTTTCTTTTTCTAATATGGATAATTATTTAAATGATCTTGATCAGTAATCTGACGTATTACTTTAGCCGGTACCCCTAGTGCCAATGAATTATCTGGAATATCTTTAGTAACTACCGATCCAGCTCCAATAACGCAATTTTTACCAATTTTTACGCCGGGACAAACAGTAACATTGCTGGCTAACCAACAATTATCGCCAACAGTGATAGCTGCTCCATATTCAATATCGGCTATTTTTCCGTCTGATTGCTTGCGAGCATTTCTTTGAGTTGGCAACAAAGGATGCAATGGAGTCGCAAATGTTACGTTAGGTCCACACATTACATTATTTCCAATTGTTACGGGACAAGTATCCAAAATAGTCAAATTGAAATTAGAATAAAAATTATCTCCTAAGTGTGTAAATTGGCCATAATCCACTTCAATTGGTCCTTGTAAATATACATTTTGACCATGATTCGGAAAAAGACGATCGATAATTGCTTTCCGTTCTACCTCATCTTCATCAGTAGTCATGTTGTAATCACGTGATAAGCGATGAGCTAAACTGGAAATCTTTTTCAGTTCTTCAGTATCTGGGCGATATGGTTTGCCTGCCAACATTTTTTTAGTATTTTCTTCCATCGATAAAGCCTACTTTCTAATTTAATCGCTTACTTAAATAAATCATGTCTAGTAGCTGATGTCCAGCTTCAAAAATCGGATGATCATAATTTTTTACAAAAAAATCTTTGATCTTACCTGAGCGTTTAAAACCACATTTTTCATAAAAAGGAATAGTTAAGGGGCTATCACCCGTTCCAACTTGCAAAATTTGATATTTATTTTGATACTTCTTAGCAATAAAATTAATCAAATGTTTAGCATACCCTTTACCTTGATCTTCTGGATAAGTGGCTATATTTTTTATTTCTACTGTATTACCATTTTCAACCGTAATAACACATTCAGATCTAACTTTTCCTTTATCAATCAAGATATACATAATTCCACGTTCTAAATAGCGATCAATCATACTCTCTTGTTCATCAGCTAACAAAAGTAAGTCTATATACTGCTTCTTATTAGATTTTATCTCTTTAATTTCCATGATTATTTTCCAATTAATTTAAAATTTTTCTCTTTCTACTCATATTCTGAAACTGTCAAATCTTTTG